>JAFXCR010000053.1 GCA_017516465.1 Ruminococcus sp. | reverse complement strand
GAATCTTTGTTTTCCTTATTCTTTGTTGCTTTATCGCCCACGACAAGTAACTGCGCAATGACTGCCACTACTGTTATCGCACCGTTTCTCCGGTTAAAGCTGATTTCCTGTATATCATCGTAATATACCGACTGGAATTTGTCGCCGATCTTCGAGAGAAGTCTCTTGCTTGTGATGATTGTCGGAGCAGGATCATCGTATTCATATTTTAACACGCGAAACACAATATAAAACGCTATTATTCCGATTCCTACCTCAGCCGCCATAATATACTCCTTAGTTAAAAGAGAAACGATAAAAATCATCAGCGGAATTGGCAGAAAAGACAGTGTAATACATCCTCCGAAAAGACATCCTGCTTTGTAGCGTACAATTCCGGAATGGAGTATCTCCTCGTACTGTTCAAGCTTTTCGCCGAAAACCGCCTGCGGATCGTAATTATTGTTCATAGCCGTAGTCCTCCTTTGACTTGCTTATTGCATTTTCAAGAATCCGATACATATTTTCCGGATCTTCAACTCCGTAAACAGTTGTTACTCCCAGAGGAGACGGCTTTCCTCTGCTTATGACAGAATAGGCTCTGCCGGTGGGATAAACCTTGATTCTGCTGTACTTTTTTGAGTATCCGACCGAACCAACGCCGTCTTTAAGCTCTCTGTATGCGATACATTTAATATCGCTCAGCTCGTCGGAAGTGAATGTACCGTTATTGTTGAGGATTATCCGTCTGTCGGTTATGGCGTAGCTGGTGAATTCCGGCTTCTTTTTAAGGTAAGGATAAAGTGCCCACACAAGCAGCAGAAGCAATACTATAATTCCCGGATTGAATCCTGCTGTCACTAAAAAACCGATAAATATGAAAACCAGAATTATTATCGCCCATACTTTCTCGTCCTGCCAGCTTACATGATTTGTTTTCTTGTATTCTCTGCACCACAATATATTTTCACCGACGTAAAGCTCACGCCGGAATTCGCTTTCCGTGTGATCGCAGTCTCCTGAAAAACTTTCCCCATAATTATAATCCCTGTAATCCATAATCAGCTTCTGTAATCTCCGTTTATCTTTACATAATCGTATGTGAGGTCGCATCCCCATGCGACAGCACTGAATCCGCCGTCACCGATGTTGATGAGTATCTGGATTTCCTCCTCACCAAGAATCTCCTTAGCCTTTTCTTCAGAGAATTCAACTCCGGCACCGTTTTTGCATACGTCGATACTACCCTTTTCAGAGGCAATTTTCACGTCAACCTTATTTATATCGAATTCTGCGTCCGCATATCCTACGGCACAGAGGATTCTTCCCCAGTTTGCGTCCTCACCGAACATCGCAGCCTTGAAAAGGCTTGAACAGATAACAGATTTCGCAACTGTCTCGGCTGTCTTTTCGGAATCAGCTCCGCCGACAGCACATTCGATGAGCTTTGTTGCTCCTTCGCCGTCACGAGCCATCATTCTTGCAAGATTCATCATGATTGCGTAGAGAGCATTCTCAAATGCCTCAAAATCAGCGTCCTCATGGGAAATAACCTTATTTCCGGCTGCTCCCGAAGCAAGTACGCATACCATGTCATTTGTAGAAGTATCTCCGTCAACGCTTGCTCTGTTCAGCGTAACCTTTACGATATCGCTGAGTGCACGCTGAAGAAGCTCCGGAGAAATTCCGGCGTCTGTCGTGATGAATGTCAGTGTTGTTGCCATATTCGGGTGAATCATTCCGCTGCCCTTGAGCATTCCGCCCATAGTGCAGATTTTTCCGTCAAGCTCAAACTGAACTGCAACTTCCTTAGGCATTGTATCGGTAGTCATTATAGCTTCAACAGCACGGGGATTTCCGTCGTATGTAAGCCCTTCTGCAAGCTCCTTCATTCCGTTTGCGATAGGCTCGATAGGAAGAATCTGACCGATAACTCCCGTAGAAGCAACGATAACATCCTCCGGACTGATTCCAAGCTCTGCGGCAGCAAGCTCACACATTTTTGTCGCTTTTTCAACGCCGTCAGCATTACAGGTGTTGGCGTTCACGGAATTCACGATAACTGCCTTTGCCTTGCCGTTTTTAAGGTGTTCCTTTGTCACGAGGATAGGTGCACCCTTCACCTTGTTTGTGGTATAAACTGCGGCTGCTGTACACTCTGTATCTGCAACGATAAGTGCTAAGTCGTTCTTTTTCTTTGTTACATGAGCTCCTGCATGAGCAAGTCCGCACTGGATTCCGTTTGCACGAAAGCCCTTGGCGGCACAAACTCCGCCTTCAACGAATTTTATATTTTCAACTGACTGTAAATTCATATTACAACTCCCTTTTTTAATTCGGAATGCGGAATTCGTAATTCGGAATTTTCGGTGTGCCTTACGGCAATTATCTAAAATATCTCCATTATATATCCGCATTTCAAATATCATTTTTTTGTGTTTTTGTTATTGATACTAATATGCTGATTATCTCCTGACAATCTGTATATATAGAATCAAATTGAACTTTGTCGATATATCCGCTTTCATAAAGCAATTCAAGCCAATATTCGGTCTCACTTGCTTCCTTTAAAGAAATATTTAATTTCGCATAGAAATCTGCTCTGGTCTGACCTCTTATTGCTTCTCTTACGTTTGCTCCGATACTTGTACCGCTCTTTAAAACTTGCCTGGATAAAATAAATTCTTTTTTCTCTGCTGTAAGATATTGATAAATTTTCACTATCCGTAAAGCAAACGTCTTACTTTTTTCTACAATAACATTTTTCTTCATATTTCTAAAACTATTTTTCGGATAATATAATTAATTCCGAATTCCGCATTCCGAACTCCGCATCAAACAAGCCCTGTTGTTTCGTCAATTCCCATCATGATATTAAGGCACTGAACAGCTGCACCGCTTGCTCCCTTACCGAGATTATCAAGACGTGCACAGAGAAGAATCTGCTCATCGCTGCCGAAAACAAATACTTGTAATTTATTCACACCGCTGAGCGTATTTGAAGCAAGGAAGAAAGACTTCTGCTCGTCTGCACTCATAAGAGGCATTACCTCTACCATGTTTGCACCCTCATAGTGCTTTGCGTACATCGCATGAACTTCCTCTGCTGTCACAGGTTTGTCAAGCATTCTTGTCTGAATCGGAACACTTACGACCATTCCGCTGAAGTAGTCGCAGATGATGGGATTGAACATAGGAGTAAATTCCAGTCCCGATACAGCCTTCATTTCAGGCAGATGCTTGTGCTGCTGGGAAAGTGCATACTGACGGGGACTTCCGTACTCGTAAGGCTTATCCTCTCCTTCATATACTGCGATTGCCTTTTTTCCTGCACCGCTGTATCCCGATGTTGCGTATGCGAACACGGGGAAATCTGCCGGAATTATTCCGTTCTTCACAAGAGGATAGACTATTGAAGCAAATCCGCTTGCGTAGCATCCGGGAACTGCAACCCTGTTTGATTTTGTAATCTTCTCACGGTGCTCCGGTGAAAGCTCCGGAAAACCATATGCCCAGTCGGGATTTGTTCTGTGAGCAGTTGAAGCGTCAATGATCCTCACATGATCGTTATCCACGAATGAGACAGCCTCTCTTGAAGCCTCATCCGGAAGGCAGAGAAATGTGTAATCTGACATATTGATAAACTTTGCACGCTCTGCCGGATCTTTTCTTTTGTCCTCGCTGATGCGAAGCAGCTCGATATCATTTCTGCCCTCGAACCTTTCGAGAATTTTAAGTCCGGTAGTACCCTCCTGACCGTCGATATATACTTTAACTGACATATTTTCACTCCTGATTTTGAATTTTATTGCTCAGGGGATATCAGGATACAAACAACGTATCTGCGTTGTTTCACCCCTCCCCTGCCATTTTACGGAATTCTCCCCCGATATATTAACAACTATATTGCCTGTCACTTCTTCTTTTTTCTTTTGCTGACCTTCCGCTGATACTTCTCCCTCTTGGGATCCTTAAGATCAGACTGATCCTCCTTCAAGGAGTGCCAGATATTTATAACAAGAGTCACCGTAACGATACCCACAAACCACCATATGTAAGCCTTAGGTTTTACGGGAATCCACAGTCCCATGACAAGCATTCCGACCACCCACAGAACACCCATGAAGATGGTCAGTCCAAGTGTAAAAATCAGATCTTTTTTCTTCATGAGAGCCTTTCAAGCTCCTTTTCGGCATTGCAGATCTGATTCTTCACCTCGTCGGGAGAAGGTCCGCCGTATGACTTGCGTTCCTTTACGCAGGTGTCAAGACTGATAGCGTCGTAGACATCCTCAGTAAAAAGCTCTGTCATCTTTGCGTATTCCTCAAGCGGAAGCGTTTCAAGAGTAAGTCCCTTTTCAATGCACTCAGCAACGAGAGTTCCTGTAATCTTGTATGCGTCACGGAAGGGCATCCCCTTCTTGACAAGATAATCGGCACAGTCGGTAGCATTTATAAATCCTCTTGCAGCAGCATTTCTCATGTTATCCTTGAGTACTCTCATGGTCGCAAGCATGGGAGTAAAGGTCTTTACGCAAAGCTTTACATTGTCGATTGTATCGAAGATTGCTTCCTTATCCTCCTGCATATCTTTGTTGTATGCAAGCGGAAGTCCCTTCATCATTGTGAGGAGAGTCACAAGATTTCCGTTTACTCTGCCCGTCTTTCCTCTGATAAGCTCGGTAATATCGGGATTCTTCTTCTGCGGCATAATTGACGATCCCGTAGCGAATGCGTCGTCAAGCTCAACGAACTTGAATTCCCATGAACACCAGAGAATTATTTCCTCGGAAAAGCGTGAAAGGTGCGTCATAAGAAGCGACAATGCACAGTTCAGCTCCACGCAGTAGTCACGGTCGGAAACTCCGTCAAGGCTGTTTTCCATGGGAGCAGTAAAACCGAGAAGCTCAGATGTCTGCTGACGGTTTGTCTTGTAGGTCGTACCTGCAAGAGCTCCGCATCCGAGAGGACAGAAGTTCATACGCTTTGCGGCGTCCTGTAATCTTTCAAGGTCACGGAGAAGCATCCACACATAAGCCATGAGATGATGTGCAAATGTAATCGGCTGTGCTCTCTGGAGGTGGGTATATCCGGGCATAACCGTTTCGGTGTGTTCCTTAGCCATAACGATAATTGCAGAGATAAGCTTTCTTATCAAATCAGAAATCTCTGCGATTTCATCACGGAGATAGAGTCTGAGGTCAACTGCAACCTGATCGTTTCTTGAACGTGATGTGTGAAGTCTCTTTCCCACATCACCGAGACGCTTTGTAAGCTCCGCTTCAATGAACATATGTATATCTTCGGCATTGGGATCAAGCTCAAGTGTGCCTGAATCTATATCTGCAAGGATTCCCTTAAGTCCCTCTATAATTTCGAGGCTGTCCTCTTTTGTGATAATTTCGCAGTCGCCCAGCATAGTTGCGTGGGCTATACTGCCCTGTATATCGTGACGGTACATACGTCCGTCAAAGGCAATTGAAGAATTGAAAGCGTTGACTCCGGCGTCAACCTGCTTTGAAAATCTTCCTGCCCACATCATATCTGCCATGATTATTCCTCCTTGATGTCAATGCGTAATTCGTAATTGTGGTGTCAGCTGTCGCCGACGGAATGAAAAAATAAAAATCAATGTAGGGGCAACCCTTGCGGTTGCCCGCAAATCCGGTCATTACTGGTAATTATGACGATATATCGGGACTAACGATTCATATAATTACGCATTATGAATTACGAATTACGCATTATTTAAAATCACAACAGGCAGGAGAACGGCTCCCCTGCCTGTCTTTTCTTTAAAATACCTGCCGTGTGCGAAAGCAGACTTGCATTTCCGTACAGAGCAAACGAGTTTACGAGTGAAAGCGTGAACCGCCTGCCCGTGCTACGGGCTTACTTATTCTGCTCTCTTTTCTTATCGAGCTGAGCCTTAACCTTGATCGGGAGACCAAAGAGGTTGATGAATCCAGCGGAGTCAGCCTGATTGTAAACGTCATCCTCATCAAATGTAGCAACTTCCTCATCATAGAGAGTATAGGGTGAAGTTACGCCGGCATTGATGATGTTGCCCTTGTAGAGCTTGAGCTTTACGTCACCTGTAACAGTTTCCTGAGTCTTGTTTACGAAAGCTGTCATAGCTTCACGGAGAGGAGTATACCACTGACCGTTGTAAACGATATCAGCAAACTTGATTCCGAGATACTGCTTAACTCTTGCTGTTTCCTTGTCGAGACAGATTGTTTCGAGAACCTCGTGAGCGTGGTAGAGGATAGCACCGCCGGGAGTTTCATAAACACCTCTGGACTTCATACCAACAAGACGGTTTTCAACGAGGTCAGCAAGACCGATACCGTTTTCGCCGCCGAGCTTGTTGAGAGCAGCTACCATTTCAACGCCGTTGAGCTCCTTGCCGTCGAGCATTGTGGGGACACCCTTTTCAAAGTGGATTGTGATATATGTAGGCTTGTCGGGAGCTTCAAGAGGAGAAACACCCATTTCGAGGAAGCCGGGCTTCTCATACTGCGGCTCATTTGCAGGATCCTCAAGGTCAAGACCTTCATGTGAAAGATGCCAGAGGTTCTTATCCTTGGAGTAGTTTGTTTCTCTGTTTATCTTCAGAGGAATGTTGTGAGCCTCTGCGTAGTCGATTTCCTCGTCACGGCTTTTGATGTCCCATTCTCTCCAGGGAGCGATGATGTGCATATCAGGAGCGAAAGCCTTGATAGCAAGCTCAAAACGAACCTGATCGTTGCCCTTTCCTGTACAGCCGTGACAGATAGCGTCTGCACCCTCAGCGATTGCTATTTCAGCGATTCTTTTTGCGATGATAGGACGTGCAAAGGATGTTCCGAGCATATATCTGTTTTCGTAAATAGCTCCTGCCTGAACTGTGGGGTAAACATAATCCTGAATGAATTCTTCCTTCAGATCCTCGATATAGAGCTTTGAAGCACCTGTCTTGATAGCCTTTTCCTCAAGACCGTCAAGCTCTGTACCCTGTCCCACGTCACCGGAAACAGCGATAACCTCGCAGTTATTGTAGTTTTCCTTAAGCCACGGAATAATGATAGAAGTATCAAGTCCGCCTGAGTATGCAAGAACTACCTTTTTAATATCTTTTTTAGCCATTTTAGTGTACCTCCTGAGAAATAAATAAGATTAATACTATTATACACCTAATATTTATAATGTCAAGAGGATTCGCATAATTATTCATAATTATCTAAAATATTCATATTTATACGAATATTATTCACCGTCATTTCCTTTCTTCCAATAATCTCTGATTCCATTTGTAAATTTTTCCAAAATACTTCTTTCCCCCTTGAAATTGATTTAAAAAAATGTTATAATAAAGTTGTATAATTCACTCAGGAGGTAATACTATGAGAGAAAAAAAAGGTACAAAAATAACTATCTTGGGCGTGGGCAACGTAGGTGCAACTATCGCTTACACACTCGCTGTCTGCGGAACCTGTTCCGATATAGTACTTATTGATATAAACAAAGAAAAAGCAAAGGGCGAAGCTATGGATATCCGTCAGGGTGTTTCATTCGGTCATAACGTCGAAGTCATCGACGGAGACTATGCCGACGCTGTTAATTCCGACATCGTTATCGTTACTCTCGGTCTTGGAAGAAAGCCCGGTCAGACTCGTCTTGACCTCGCTCAGACAAACGTAAATATCATCAAGGAGGTTATGCCTCAGATCGCAGAAGCTGCACCTGACGCAATCTACATCATCGTAAGCAACCCTGTTGATATCCTTACATACGTCACACTCAAATGCACAAATCTTACACCGAATCAGGTAATCGGTTCCGGTACTGCGCTCGATACATCACGTCTGCGTGCTGTTCTTGCAGATCATCTTGAACTCAGTCCCAACAGCATTCATGCATACGTTTTCGGTGAGCACGGCGATTCTTCATTTATCCCGTGGTCTATGACAAGCATCGCCGGCGTTGAAATGGATGAATACATGGAGTCACAGAATCACCAGAAATTCGACGATGACCAGATCATCGAGGAAGTACGTCTTGCCGGTTCTGAGGTTATCAAGCGCAAGGGAGCTACTTTCTTCGCTATCGGCATGGCAGTAAACAAAATCTGCGATTCTATTCTCCGTGATGCAAATAATATCATCACCGTTTCATATCTTATAAACGATAAGTTCGGCATCAATGATATCTGTCTCAGTCTGCCCGCTGTTCTCGGAAGCAACGGTATCGAGCGTGAGGTCACACCCAAGCTTACAGACGATGAAATCGTAAAGCTTCAGGCAAGTGCAGAGGCTCTCAGAGAAGTTATAAATCAGATCGATTTCTGATTTATCAGGAGGTATCTATTCTATGAGCCTTAATGATACTCCGTCAGGAGAACGCCTTCATATCGGATTTTTCGGAAAACGTAATGCCGGAAAATCAAGCGTTGTGAATGCCGTAACAGGACAGGAACTCTCAGTTGTTTCCGATGTAAAAGGAACTACTACCGATCCCGTGACAAAGGCAATGGAGCTTCTTCCTGTCGGTCCAGTGATGATAACAGATACTCCCGGCTACGACGACGAGGGAACTCTCGGTGAGCTTCGCGTGAAAAAAACACGCCAGATACTCAACCGCACTGATATTGCCGTGCTTGTTGTGGATTCCTCAGAGGGACTGTCCGATACCGACAGACAGCTTATCAATCTTTTCCGTGAACGTGATATTCCCTTTCTTACAGTATACAACAAGTCCGATATCAGAGAAATTACTCCCCTGAAAGAAAATGAAATCTCCGTAAGTGCCGCTGAAAACTCAAATATACATGAGCTGAAAGAGAAGATCGCTCAGCTTGCAAAAACAGACAAACCAGAAAAACGCATTGTCGGCGATCTGCTTTCTGCCGGAGATATAGTCGTTCTTGTAACACCGATTGACGCTTCTGCTCCCAAGGGAAGAATGATTCTGCCACAGGTGCAGACACTCCGTGATATCCTCGACGCAGACGCAATGGCTGTTTTTACAAAGGAAGATCAGCTTGCACAGACTCTTGAAGGTCTTTCGGATAAACCGAAAATGGTTATAACTGACAGTCAGGTGTTCAGAGCCGTCAGCAAAATCGTGCCAGAGGATATCCCCCTCACGTCTTTTTCAATCCTCATGGCAAGATACAAGGGATTCCTCGAAACTGCCGTAAAAGGTGCGGCGGCTATTGATGCTCTCCGTGACGGCGATAGCGTACTAATCTCGGAGGGATGCACTCATCACAGGCAGTGCGGCGATATCGGAAGTGTAAAGCTTCCGGCAATGCTCAGGAAAACTACCGGAAAAAGCTTTAATATACGGCTTTCCTCCGGACGTGACTTTCCGGAGGAGCTTTCAGATATTCGTCTTATCATCCACTGCGGCGGATGTATGCTCAATGAGCGTGAAATCGGCTATCGGATGAGATCTGCCGGAACACAGGAAATTCCCTTTACGAATTACGGTATAGCTCTTGCAAAAATGAATGGTATCCTCTCACGGAGCCTCAGCGTTTTTCCGGAGCTTCAGAAAATAATAGAATAAACGAACTCCCCCGCCTTTATGTCGGATAGTCATATAGAAGTATTATAAAGCCACTTTTGATATCAATGTCAAAAGTGGCTTTGCGTTGCTTGTGTCATTGACTTTTTATGTTGGCTTTGTTATAATAAACTTACAGATGAATAAGAATTTGTAGCAGAGAGGATATGTGTAAATGTACAGCTTTAAGAGAATAGGAATGAATGAAATAGAGGTCATAAAAAAGTTGTTTACAGGTGTATTTACAATCGAACCATGGAATGATGATTGGTCAAACAAAGAACAGTTGGATTTGTATTTGTCTGACTTAGTCGGACAAAGTAATTCATTGGTATATGGTTTATTCGAAGATGATAAATTGATAGGTATATCTATGGGGCATATTAGGCATTGGTATTCCGGTACAGAATATTATATCGATGAATTATGCATACAGACAGATAAGCAAGGAAATGGCATAGGAACTTATTTTATAAAAGAAATCGAAAAAGCAATAAAAGAAATTGGGGTGGTGCAAATTTTCTTGCAAACAGAGAATAATGTACCTGCTTATGGCTTTTATCAGAAAAATGGATTTTACGAATTGAAGGAGCATGTATCGTTTGTAAAACGAATATAGAGAAGAATTTAAAGTTGTGGAGGCAAGGATGGGCATGAAGATAGGAGTAATTCAGGCATCGTCACAAAAAGAAAAGAATAGTATTATTTTTGAGAGCGTGACAAAGACGGCGAAAACTCTTGGTCATGAAGTAGTTAATTTTGGTGTGTTTGATGATTCTTTACAACAGTTTTCGTATATTGAAATTGCTATCTGCGTCAGTTTATTACTTTCAAGCAGAGCTGTAGATTTTATAGTGACAGGATGTTCGTCCGGTCAGGGTATGATGCTGGCGTGTAATAGCTTACCCGGTGTATTATGCGGCTACGTTCCCACTCCGCAAGACGCATTTTTATTCGGAAGAATTAACAACGGCAATGCTGTATCGCTGCCATTGGGACTTAACTGGGGATGGCTTGGAGAAATAAATCTTCAATGCACATTAAATAAATTATTCGACGGTCCTTTTGGCGAAGGATATCCTGTTGACGATGCTGAAAGAAAAAGGCATGATACAAAGCTCTTGAAGCAAATGAATCAAACAGTAAAGAAAACATGGGCAGATATTATTGATGGCGTAGACAAGGAGTTGTTGAAAAAAGCATTGAGCAATCGCATTGTGTATGACTATATAATGTTTAATAGTGCTATTGAGGAAATTAAGAATATGATGCGTTCTCATAGATAATTTTCAATTTATCTGTGAGATAAAAAAATCCTGAGAAGAAAATAATTCTTTTCAGGATTTTACTTCTTTATGACTACTTCCCTTAAGACGGGGGATTTTTGATAAATTTAACAATTATCAGCATATATAGATAAATATTTTTTTAGATATACTGAATATAAATTTACAATTATCTAAAAAGTTCTTGACATATTAACAATTCTGTGATACAATACATTTGCCATGGTAAGTAAAATATAAAGGGGTTAAAAATGAAAAAAATTAATTTTAAAAAAACAACAACATCTATTTTAGCATCTACATTTGTTTTATCATCAGTAGTTATGCCTAAATTAAACCTTGCTTCTATAAATCCTATTTCTGCATCCGCAGCTGATTTCATCAGCGATACAGATTACAACAATGCTCTTAACATTGATGAAAGCCAGATTACTGTAACGACAAAAGCTTATAAAAATGCCGGTAAGCAGATTCCTCACGTTGTAAATGAACATGTATATGCCGATGGTAGAACAGAAAAAAGAATTGAATGTAATAGTAAAATTGTCGCTTCATTATTTGAAAAAGCAACAATTACAGTCAATGTTTCGGGTATTAATATCAGCTCAAGAGGCGTAAACACCATCAATAACATGGAACTTAATGTTACTTATTACGTTAACAATGCCCCAAACTGCGTTACTTATAAACCATCCAATGTTATAAAGAAATCAACCAAAAGCTACAATGTTGAATATGAGGTATTTACATTAGGCACTTCCTTTACATATTCTACTTCTATTGTTAACAATGGTATAGCAAACGTATCATGTAATTATGCAGCTTATGCCGGACATAGTTCAGGCTATAAGCGTGTTGACGTTAAGACACCCGATGGTGAAAACTTAGTAATACGCACGAGAAATTACAGCGGCGTTTCCACTTCTGAATTAATAGACTGGGCAAAGAGAATGAGCATACTTTCAAACAGCCTTAGCAAAATGACAGGAGTAAAGCTTAAAACTACATATATCGTTTTCGATGATCCTGATTCAAACACTTATGCTTATGCAACTAACGGAAAGATAATAGACGGCAATTCTTATAACGGATATATTGGCCTTAATGAAGAAGGAACAGATGAAGTTCTCGCTTCAATTGCCACAGGCAAAAACGAAATAACATGGGGTCTTATGCACGAATTATCTCATTGCTATGACACCGAAACTTCAAGCCATAACAAGTACTACGGATTTTGGAATAATAATAATTGCTTTGATGAATATGTTACAAATATGAGAGCACTTACAGCTATCCAGAATTGTGACAATCTCAGAAGTATGAATATTAACTACACCGATAATAATATTGTCGGCAAGTATGATAAGATACTCAAGCTTATCAATCCTCCGGTAACAGATCCTATGTTCCACTATGCTTTAAAGCTTTCTAATATTGCTAACACATACGGTTGGGATAAGTTAGAAAAATACTTTGCTGCAACTTCAGATAATTCATATACCAACACTGAAAACAAATCAGCTGCAGCTGTTGTAAACGAGATTTGCGGTACTTCTTTTTCAACATCTAATAATTACGAATTCCTTAAGTTCGTAAACTCTCTCAGAAAGCTCTATAAGTTAAGCTGGAGCCACACAACATTTGAAAAGAATTCATTCAAGGAATTTGTAAAACAGTGGTTTGGCAAGGAATGTCTCGTTAATTCCCTGGAAAACCTCGGATTTTAATTGTTGAAAACAAAATTATCCTGATTCATTCAAATAGAATGACAAACAAAAGCCTGTGCATTAATTGCACAGGCTTTATTTGTTTTAGTAGTTTATGTATTCCCCCACCTTCAAGACAAGAGATTTTTTGTAAATCAAAACTGCGGAATGTAAAATTTCGACCTCATATTCACACGATAACAGTGAACTATCTGCTGTAAACGATACAAACTATACGGCATATAATAATGATATAACCTGTATAATTTACCGTAAAAGGGTAATGATATAGACAGCATCACAAATATACAGACAGGAGATAATCATTATGCCGGTGAAAAGAGGAGAAATATATTACGCTGACCTCAGTCCAGTTGTCGGCTCGGAGCAAGGCGGAATCAGACCTGTACTTATCGTTCAGAACGACGTGGGAAACAAGCACAGTCCCACTGTGATAGCCGCCGCAATTACAAGTCAGCGTGACAAATCCCGTATGCCTACCCACATTGAGCTTCAGGCGGATAAATGCGGTCTTGCGAAGGACAGCATCGTTCTTCTGGAGCAGATCCGCACCATCGACAAAAAGCGTCTCAAGGACAAAATGGGCGAGCTTGACCTCAATTCCATGAACAAGGTCGATACTGCACTGTCGATAAGCTTCGGGCTGGAAATTTAATAAAATGTTGCACTAAATTTGCAAAATGCGGATGTCAATTTGTCGTCCGCATTGTATTCGATGATATAATATGTAAGGGCGGATGCCTACATCCGCCCGTGATGTTTCATCGGGAATTATATGGGACGTCGAGACGCCGTCCCCTACAATCGGTCATTTAAAAATTTCGTGCATATTGTGTAGGGATGACCATTGGTCGTCCGCTTGACTTTCATTGAAATAAAAACAGTACTGAATCTGTACTGTATCGCCTTAATGCCTGAACAGCGGAAAATTGCTCAACAGAGGAACAGCTGCACTGAATCCTAAAGCCGTGAGAAGCTGCTGAGAAGTCAGTCCCACTGTCTCGAAAACCACCCTCAGCTGCGGAACCGCAACAGCAGCAACAAGAACTGCCGCAGATATTCCGACTGCCATAATCAGCTTCATATTGCTGAAAATGTTAATTCCAAACAGCGACTTCTTCTCTGATTTACATTCAAAAACGTGTATGAGCTGTGAAGCTACAAGCGTGATGAGAGCCGCTGTTCTTGCCGCTTCGACGCTTCCGCCCATATGGAGTATCGCCGCAAATGATGCAAGCGTGGACAGTCCGATGAATATTCCCCTGAATACAATTTTACCCATAAGACCGCCGGAAAAGAATCCCTCTGTTGATTTTCTCGGCGGTCTTGTCATTACATCGCTTTCGGGAGGCTCCATGCCCAGTGCAATTGCCGGAAGTCCGTCCGTTACGAGGTTTACAAGAAGTATCTGCACCGGAAGAAGTACAACTGGCATTCCCATGAGTATTCCAAGAAACATCGTCAGCACCTCGCCGATATTGCACGAGAGAAGATACCGCACAAACCGCCGTATATTGGCATAAACGCACCGTCCCTGCTCGACTGCTCCCACAAGTGTTGCAAGGTTGTCGTCAAGGAGTATCACATCTGCCGCCTGCTTTGTAACATCTGTTCCGGTGATTCCCATAGCTACGCCGACGTCAGCTTCCTTTATCGCCGGAGCGTCATTTACACCGTCGCCCGTCATGGTGACGATCTCTCCCCTTCGTCTGAAGCTCCGGACTATACGCAGCTTATGTACAGGCTCAACACGGGCAAAAACGGTGTATTTCCCGATATTACGGTCAAGCTCCTCGTCGGACATACCGTCAAGCTCTGCACCGGTCATAGCTAATCCACCTTTGAGCATACCTGCCTTCTTAGCGACTGCAACGGCGGTATTTTTATGGTCTCCGGTAATCATGACCGTCCGGACAGACGCAGAAGCACATTTCCTTATTGCCGCCTTTGCTTCCTCACGGGGAGGATCTATCATTCCCACAAGACCGAGAAAAACAAGATTTCCCCTGTCATGCTCAAATCTGTCCGATACGCAGTATGCAAGTGCAAGAACTCTCAGAGCCTTGCCGGACATATCCTCAGCCGCTTCGGACAGCCTTTTCCTTACAGCCGCCGTCATGGGGATGATACTTCCCTTTCCGTCCATATACTGCTGGCATTTAGGAAGAATGACCTCCTCTGCTCCTTTGAAATATATTCTCCGTTCACTGCCCGAAACGCAGTGTACAGCCATGAATCTGTTTTCACTGTCAAATGGAAACTCCGCAAGAATTCTGTTGTTTATCGCAAGCTCTGTCTGCATGATTCCTGCCTTTGCCGCCGCTATAAGTATTGCCGCTTCGGTAGGATCGCCTGTGACCTCCCACTCTCCCCTTCCGGAGAGCTGTCCCCTTATGCGGCTTTTCGGCGGAATTTTTGCGGATATCCTCGCTGTTGAGCAGAGAACTCCACAGACAAGAGTGCTTGTGAGAGCCTTCTCGTTCACGGGATTTACAGCAATTCCCTCGTCCGATTTCGTAACGCTTCCGCTGATTCTGTATCCCATTCCGCTGAAATAATAACGCTCGTCAGCCGTTGCAAGCTCCGTTACTGTCATTTTATTTTCGGTAATCGTCCCCGTCTTGTCGGAGCATATCACTGACGTACAGCCGAGAGTTTCCACGCTGTGAAGCTTATTTACAAGAGCCTTCTGCTTAAGCATCCTGTTGACTGCAAGTGCAAGTGCAATTGTTACGGTTGCCGGAAGTCCCTCCGGAATTGCCGCAATTGCGATAGTTATTCCCATCATGAGCATATCGAATACTTTTTCGCCCCGAAGAACTCCGGCGGCAAATACGGCAATACACACGAAAATACATATAGCCGCAACTGTTTTTCCAAGCTCGGCAAGACGCTTCTGCAAAGGAGTCTGCTCCTTGTCGATATCCGTCAGCATCTCCGAAATTCTTCCCATCTGCGTATTTTTTCCGACAGCGATAACCTTAGCAAGACATCTGCCCTTAGTGGCTGAGGTTCCGCAGTAGATGATGTTTTCCTTGTTGAGGGAATTGTCAGTATCGTTCTGATTTCCGGCATTTTTCGCTACTGCGGCTGATTCTCCGGTAAGTACGGATTCATCCGAAAAGAAGCCCGAAGCGTTTATAATTACGCAGTCAGCCGGAATTCTGTCGCCTGCTTCGATTTCTACAACATCCCCCACAACAAGCTTTGCCGCTTCTATTTCCTTAAGCTTTCCGTCACGCCAGCATTTCGCTGTGGGAGCTGTCATGGATTTCAGTGCTTCGAGAGTATGCTCTGTGCGGTATTCCTGAATGAATCCGAGAATCGCGTTAAGCAGTACGATAAGAATTATAGTAACTGCGTCGGTGATTTCCCCGAGAAGCACTGATATCGCCGTTGCCGCAAGAAGAATCATTACCATTACGTCTTTGAACTGACCTATGAATATACCTGCCGGTCCTGTTCTTTTGTTTTCTGCAAGAACATTTTCGCCATCCGTTTTCAGCCTTTCAGCGGCTTCTTTTTCTGTAAGTCCCATAAGCTCACCCTTTCCAGATAGGATTTGTCCTTATAGGATATGCCCTCAGCATATAAATTATTACCAGCATGAATGCACATTTCTGACGTTATCAATTTGTAGGGACAGCCCTTGCGGCTGTCCGTCAATCATCCATATAAAATACAACGGGCGAACACAGTTCACCCATACATAATGTTGCCGAAAATAACTGATTGCAGGGACACGGCGTGCTGTGTCCCTACATCATTTTATTTATCCCTTGAGGGAAATACCGCTGACGCTATAAGTCCGAACAGCATTGCCGCTGTAATTCCTCCGGCGGCAGCTGTAAGTCCCCCTGTGAAAATTCCGAGAAATCCGTCTTCTGCGATATTCTTTCTTATTCCCTCCGCAAGAGTATGCCCGAAGCCCGTCAGCGGTACTGTTGCTCCTGCTCCTGCAAATTCCACAAGCGGACCGTATATTCCTACCGCAGACAGCACTACTCCGGCAATTACAAATCCGGTGAGAATTCTTGCCGGAGTAAGACTTGTGTAGTCGATAAGAAGCTGTCCCACTGTGCAGATGATTCCGCCCACAATAAAAGCTCTTATGATATCCATTATCATTGCTGTACCCTCCTGAGATGAACAAGATGTGATATGGTCGGGATGCTCTCTCCCTGCTGGACTGATACCGGCGACATGAGTGCTCCTGTTGCGGCAAAAAGCATATTCTGAATCTCTCCACGCTCCAGCATCGGCAGAAAATATCCGCAGAGTACGCTTGCACTGCATCCGCAGCCTGAGCCGCCGCATCGTGTATCCTGCGTTTCGGGATCAAAAATCATTACGCCGCAGTCATGGTGCTGTTTTGAGATGTCAATTCCCTGTTTCAAAAGAAATTCCAACAGCAGTCTGCTTCCAGTTGTTCCGAGATCTCCGGTAACTATGCAGTCATAATTTTCAGGAACTGTTCCAGTTGCCGTGAGATACCGGCGTATCGTCTCAGCCGCCGCCGGAGCCATTGCGGCTCCCATATTATTCATATCAGTAACGTCCATATCAGTAATTTTGCCTATACATCCGCCGACAAGCTCTGTATTTCCTGTTTGGGAAACTATTACAGCTCCCGAAGCCGTGCAGGTCCACTGCGATGTAGGAGTACGCTGATTTCCGTACGAAAGCGGAAACCGGAACTGCCTTTCAGCTGTCGAAAAATGCGAGGATGTCACTGCCGCACAGCTTTTTACTGCTCCGCTGTCAACAAGAACGGATGAAAGTATAAGTCCCTCCGCCATTGTAGAGCACGCTCCATAAATTCCTATATATGGTATTTCAAATTCCCTGAGACCATACGTCGAACTTATGCACTGATTCACAAGATCGCCGGCACAGACTGCTCCTATATCCTCCTTTGTAAGCTCCGCCTTTCGTATCGCCATGCTGAGAGCCTCGCACTGGAAATGGCTTTCTGCCTTTTCCCATGTATCCTTTCCGAAGTGGCTGTCCTCAACCACAAGATCAAAGTATCTGCCGAGAGGTCCTTCGCCTTCCTTTTTTCCTGCCAGTGAAGCATACGACTGTATTCTCGGACGACTGCTCAGATTGAAAATTCCACTGTCAATATATTCTGCCATAACAACACCTCCGGAGTTATTTTCTCACAGACTGCTCATATTATACCTGTAATTATGAAAACATTGTGAAATCCATTGCAATGTTTATAAAATCATGCTATAATATAGTATAAATTTGTATTATGAGGGGTAAATATATGTTCAGATATAAAAAAACAGCGGCTCTTATTATGAGTCTGCTTATATGTGCTTCTGTACCAGCCTACTCTGCCTTTGCAGATAACGAAACTGAAACAGTTTCAGAAGCCGAAGTTCCGACAGAAGCTTCCACAGAAGAAGCAACAGAAGCTCCGGCAGAAACAGAAATAAAGGTTTCCGGCGATTTCTCCTACTCCGTTACAGAAGAAGGCACTGCCTGTATCGAAGGCTGCACAAGCAGTGAAGATGATCTCGTGATTCCTGACAAGATCGACGGTTATACCGTTGCTGAAATCGGACAAACAGCTTTCGGCAATGATAAACAGCTGTACAAGACAATTTCGATTCCGGCAACAGTTGAATATATCTCCGGAAACGGACCTTTTTCAGTCTGCCCTGTGCTTACCGAAATCAAGGTTGACAGTGCAAATGAGAATTACATTTCCGTTGACGGAGTTCTCTACTCAAAGGATAAAACAGAGCTTATCTGTTATCCTTCAGCTAAAACAGGCACATCCTATGCTATTCCCGAAGGCGTAAAAAAAATCGGCTATTCGTCATTTTATGTCACCGAATTATCAGAAATTACTTTCCCCTCAACTCTTGAGGAAATGGGTGCTTTTGCTGTCGGATCAAACCGCAGACTTACAAAAGTTGACATCAGTAACACAAAGCTGACAGAAATTCCTGATTACGCATTTGCATACTGCAATACACTCAGTGAGGTGATTTTCCCTGAAACTCTCCTTTCTATCAACGGTGCAGCTTTCGCCGGCTGTGTTGCTCTCTCTGAAATTGAGCTTCCTGAAAAACTTTCATCCATTGCTCAGTATGCTTTTTTCAAGACCGGACTGAAAAAAATTGAAATTCCTTCATCTATAACTGAAATCGGATACTGTGCACTCGGCTACACATCCAATACAGCAGGCGAGGAAATCATGAATAAAGATTTTATAATCGTTGGCGAATACGGCTCTGCTGCACACAGATATGCTTATGATACTGACTCTGAGTATGATTATGCAAATAACTTCACCTTCCGTACCTATGAGCTTCAGGAAGATCTTGATCTCCTTGAAGGACTTACATTCGAGACTTGCGGTGATTATCAGTATGCAAAAATTGAGGGCGGTGCGGCTATCGTATTCTGCTCATCTGAGGAATCCGTGATAACTGTTCCGGCAGAGCTTGACGGTGTGAAGATAACTGAAATTTATCCCGCCGCATTTTCAGCCTGTACCGCTTCTGAAATCATCGTTTCAGAGGGCATAAAGACAATAAAAAAGACTGCTTTCGACAGCTGTCCGAATCTTAAATCTATCACTCTCCCGCAGAGCGTAGAGACTATTGAGGATTACGTCTTTGAAAACTGTCTATATCTTGAAAAAATTGATCTCGGCGGTGCTGTGACCATCGGCGGCGGCGTATTCAATTCATGCTCTGCACTCAAAGAGCTTATAATCTCAGGTAACTGCAAAAATATCGGCATTGAGGGCGAAAATCCCTATATGCACATGACATCCCTCGAAAAAATTACAGTTACCGACGGTGGTGACGGAAATTATTCCTCAAAGGACGGTATCCTCTACAACAAGGATAAATCTGTTCTCGTTCACTATCCTAAGGGAAAAACTGCAAAAAAATATACTGTTCCGGACGGCGTAAAGGAAATCTTCCACGATGCTTTCTACGGAAATACCGTTCTTGAAGAGGTTGACCTCTCTGATGTTGAAGTTATAGGAATCTCCGGCTTCGAGCACTGCGATAATCTCTCCTCTGTAAAGCTCTCCAAAAAGCTGAAAAGAATCGAGGGCGGTGCATTTTACGACTGCACAAACCTCAAAGAAATCCGTCTCCGCAGCAGTGATACTGAAATTCATGAATTTGCTTTCGGATATTATTACGATTCCGCAAAGACAAATGAGGACGGTTCAACCGGCGGAAACTCAATCGTTGACGGCTTCAAGCTATATACAAAAAAAGCCAAGAATGATACAGGCGTTGAATACGCTGAGGCAAATGGTATCGAAGCTGTGACAAATACTGTTGATATCTTCGGAAAGAATATCAGAAAGGAAATCCTCTGGATATTCGGCGGCGGTCTCGGACTTCTCATTGCGGCTCTGGCTGGCAGTCTCATAATAAAGAAATCCAAAAATAAAAAGGCTTCCACCCCTTCAAAAAAGAAGAAGAAAGAGGAAGAAAATGTCACCATAGTGGATGAAGAAAATAATATCGAATCTGATGAAAAGGAAACAGAAAATAATGATGAAAAGGCTTAAGAAATTCTTATCAGCATCTCTCGCTGCAATGGCATTATCCGCTGTTTTTCCGGCTATGGGAGCTTCTGCTGATGATCTTGAATCCGCTGAGGATGTATTACAGGACGGCTCCTTCATTTATGAGGAAGTCGAAGGTGGATATGCAGTTAAAAGATGTACCGCCTCTATCCTTACTAAATTCCCAGGAATCGTAAACGGTGTTACAATAGTTGAAATTATGGACGGTGCCTTCGCAGGATGCAGCACCATCACTGAGCTTAATATTCCAGAAAGCGTAAAGAAAATCGGAAACAGTGCCTTCATGGGATGCACCTCCCTCAAAAGCGTGACTCTGCCGCAGGCTGTTACTAAGATTCCCGACAACGCTTTCATCGACTGCACGAGTCTTCAGGAAGTAGTAGTTTCTGATCACCTCACAGAGGTCGGAAATATGGCTTTCAACAACTGCCAGTCGCTTACAAAAATCAATCTCCCAGACGGAGTTACAACTATCGGTGATTCTGCTTTTGATACATGCTATCAGCTTACAAGCTTTACTCTCCCCGATTCTCTCACCGAAATCGGTGAAATGGCTTTCAGCTACTCACCTATTGCAACCTTTGATACTGAGGGATGCAGTGCTTTTAAATTCACTGACGGAATTCTCTACAACAAGGACGAAACGGAAATATATCGTGCTGCACCAAGTATCTCCGGTGATGTCTACATAAAGGACGGCGTAAAGGAAATAAACGGCGGAGCATTTTCTCTATGCTCCGGAATCACAAATCTGTTCATTCCCGATTCTGTTGAAACTATCGGCGGATATGCTTTCAGCGAATGTGTTTATCTTAAAAGCGTTGATTTTTCCGAAGGTCTGAAAACTCTCGGAATGGGTGCATTTGCCTATGATCTTTCTCTTGAATCGGTTGAACTGCCCGTATCCCTTGAAACTATCAGCGACGGCTCATTTATGGTATGTCCGAAGCTCAATAAGGTTATCATGCAGGAAAATCTCAAATCAATTGGCGACAATGCTTTCATCGGATGTACATCCCTTAAACAGGTAACTGTTCCGAAATCCGTTACTAAAATCGGCGATAATGCTTTCGGTATGGATTTCGATGATGAAGGAAATCAGATCAGAAACAACGGATTCAAAATGAACGTTTCTGCCGGATCTGCCGCTGAAAAATACGCTAAGAATAATAAAATTGACTACGATTCAAGCGGAATTGATCTTAAAAAGCTTGCATTCATTGTTATATGTATTGGTCTTCTTGTTACTGCGATAGTTTTCTCAGTTGTGCTTATGCAGAGAAGCAAAAAGAGTGCTTCAAGAGCTGCTAAAAAGGCTCACAAGGAGGCTCTTGAAAAAGAAGCTGAAAAGAACTACAAAAAAATCGCCGGCGACGACAATGATGAAGAAGATGATTCCTCAGAATCCGAAAATGAAGATGATAATTCAAATGATGACGATGATTCTGATTCCGATGATGAATAAATGATAATAATATAGGGGAGCACCAATGTGTGCTCCCCTTATTTTTGGAATTAAAATGACAATGTAGGGGACGGCGTCCACGACGTCCCACATGAATTTCGATAAAATATCAAGGGCGCCACACACAGGTGCACCGCTGGTGCCTTAGACGAATCAAAAATCATTTGCCGCCGTAATAGTCAAGCGAGCGAGCTATTACTGCCCATGCCGAACATAGTACAGTGTGCAAAGCACACGGAAACGTGGAACGGGGGCACCGCTGGTGCCTTAGTGTTCCTCAGGCTCCTTGATTTCGCCTACAATCGGCAGAGGATCAATTCCCTGTCTTGTGTAATAATCGGATAAAGCAGATCTTACAGCCTGTTCAGCAAGAACAGAGCAGTGGATCTTTACTGCCGGAAGTCCGTCAAGAGCCTCAACAACAGCGTCATTTGTAAGCTTGAGAGCATCGTCAATCGACTTTCCCTTGATAAGCTCAGTAGCCATTGAAGAAGTTGCAACAGCAGCTCCGCAGCCGAATGTCTTGAACTTTGCGTCTGTAATAATTCCGTTGTCGATCTTGAGATACATTTTCATGATATCTCCGCACTTAGCGTTTCCGATCTCTCCTACACCGTCTGCATCCTCGATTTCTCCTACATTTCTCGGATTTGAAAAATGATCGAGAACCTTTTCACTGTACATCATAAATATATATCTCCTTTAAAATTATTTCCTTTACTATGTCGCAATTGCTGATTACTTGACTTCTTCGCCGTTCATCATCTTTTCCCACACGGGAGACATCTCTCTCAGTCTCTCTACAACCTTCGGGATAACTTCAAGAATGTAGTCGATATCTTCGTCTGTGATATCCTCCTCGATTGAAAGTCTCAGCGAACCGTGAGCGACCTCGTGTTTAAGTCCGATTGAAAGCAGTACATGTGACGGATCGAGCGAGCCGGATGTACAAGCTGAACCTGATGAAGCACAGATTCCGTTGAGATCAAGCATGAGAAGCAGAGATTCTCCCTCAATTCCCTCAATGGAAATGTTGAGATTTCCGGGAAGTCTCTTGTCTCTGTCGCCGTTAAGACGTGTATACGGAATTTCAAGGATTCCGTCAATAAGGCGGTTTCTCTTGGGAGTGACGATTGCAGCCTTTTCAGCGATATCTGTGCAGGCAATTTCAATTGCTCTGCCAAGACCTACGATAGCCGGAACATTTTCCGTACCGGCACGCTTGCTTCTTTCCTGACCGCCGCCGTGAATGAGATTCGGGAGAACTATACCCTTTCTCACATAGAGAGCACCCACGCCCTTCTGAGCGTGAATCTTGTGTCCCGAGAGAGAAAGCATATCAATTCCCTGCTTTTTCACGTCGATTTCAACGTGACCAACAGCCTGAACAGCGTCAGTGTGGAAAAGCACCTTCTTTTCGCGGCAGATAGCTGCAATTTCCTCGATAGGCTGAATTGTGCCTATTTCGTTGTTTGCGTACATGATAGTTACGAGAGCAGTATCCTCTCTGATAGCATTGCGGACATCCTCAGGATTGATAAGTCCCTTGCTGTCAACAGGAATGTAAGTTACTTCAAAGCCCTGTTTTTCGAGATATTCGCAAGTATGAAGAACTGCATGGTGTTCAAAAACTGAAGTAATGATGTGCTTTTTGCCTTTTTTTGCCATCATCTCAGCAGTTCCCTTAATAGCCCAGTTGTCGGATTCAGAGCCGCAGCTTGTGAAGAAAATTTCCTTTGGATCAGCTCCGAGAGCAGCAGCTACCTTTTCACGAGCCATTTCAACATCAGCCTGAGCATCTCTGCCGAGCTTGTAGATGCTTGAAGCGTTTCCGTATGCCTTTGTAAAATGCGGAAGCATTACGCTGAGGACTTCCTCAGAAACCGCAGTTGTTGCGGCATTATCTGCATATATAAATCTTTTTTCCATGATATTCTCCTTTGTAGCGATCATGTATTTTTTGCATAGAGATCTCTCTGTTCGACTGCGAGCCTGTCGCAGCGTTCATTTTCCGGATGTCCGGCGTGTCCCTTTACCCAGTTGAAGGTGACATCGTGTATTTCAAGAAGCGGCAGAAGCTGTTCCCATAAATCAACATTCAGTGCCGGCTTTTTGTCAGATTTTATCCAGCCTTTTTTCTTCCAGCTGTAAACCCAGCCTTTGCATATACTGTCGCAGACGTATTTGCTGTCTGTTGTAAGAATTACTCTGCACGGTCTTTTAAGTGCGGAAAGTCCTTTTATAACGCCCATAAGCTCCATGCGATTGTTGGTTGTAGAGCTGTCGCCGCCGGAAAGTTCCTTTTCGACAGTGCCGTATCTGAGCACAACACCATATCCGCCAGGTCCGGGATTTCCGCTGCAAGCACCGTCCGTAAAGATTTCAACTGTATCTATAATATCACATCCTATGGGAATTCAGCATAATTCCCTCATGATAATTTCATAATACTATTATAACGCATTTTTTCCAGAAAATCGTAATTGTTACCCTGAGTAAACGCAAAAAACTGTTATATTAGACAAACATTATTTTATTATTTGTTGCAATTGCCACTTTTTTTGGCATATAATTTATGTTATAATATTAATGTAATCAGATTGATTATTAAAAATAATCCGGAATGAGGTAGAAATAAAATGAAGAATATCACAAATAATATTTACTATATCGGCGTAAACGATCACAAAATTGATCTCTTTGAGGGACTGTACGATGTTCCCAATGGTATGGCATATAATTCCTATGTAATTATGGATGAAAAAATTGCAGTTATGGATTCGGTTGACGTAAATTTCGGCGACGAGTGGCTTGCAAATCTTGAAGGTGTCCTTGCCGGAAAAGCTCCGGATTACCTGATTGTCCAGCACATGGAACCCGATCATTCCGCAAATATCGTGAAGTTCATGGAGAAATATCCTTCCGCCGCTATTGTCGGAAACGCAAAGACCTTCAATATGATGAAGCTTTACTTCGAGAATATCAACCTCGACGGCAAAACTCTCGAAATAAAGGACGGTGATTCTCTCTCTCTCGGAAGCCACGAACTTACTTTCATTTTCGCACCTATGGTTCACTGGCCGGAGGTAATGCTCACCTACGACAGCACTGACAAGGTTCTTTTCTCTGCCGACGCTTTCGGAAAATTCGGTGCTCTTGACGCCGATGAGGACTGGGCTTGCGAGGCTCGCCGCTATTACTTCGGCATTGTAGGAAAATATGGTGTTCAGGTTCAGGGCGTACTGAAAAAAACTTCTGCACTTGATATAAACATCATCTGTCCGCTTCACGGACCTGTTCTTACTGATAATCTCCCCTATTATCTTGACCTCTACAACACATGGTCAGGCTATGGCGTGGAGTCTGAGGGAATCATGATAGCATACACCTCCGTTTACGGAAATACTAAAAAGGCGGCAGAAATTCTCCGTGACAAACTCATTGAAAAAGGCTGCCCGAAGGTAGTTTTCTGCGATCTTGCCCGTGAGGATATGGCAGAAGCAGTCGAGGACGCTTTCAGATACGGCAAGCTTGTTCTCGCAACTACAACATACAACGGCGTTATTTTCCCGTTTATGAAGCATTTCATTGACGATCTCACTGAAAGAAATTATCAGAACCGCACTATCGGTCTTATCGAAAACGGTTCATGGGGCCCCACAGCGGCAAGGCTCATGAAGGGAATGTTTGAAAAATCAAAGAACATCACATGGCTTAACACCACAGTTACCGTAAAAGCCGGAGTCAAGGCGGAAAATCTCGCTCAGCTTGAAGCTATGGCGGACGAGCTGATGAAATAAGAAGGGAGCAGAAATGAAAGTAACACTCAATCCCGACAAGGAAATTGTCGCAAGAATCAAGGAAGGACTCGAAAAAAAGGACGGCTACTGTCCGTGCCGTCTTGCAAAAACCCCTGAAAATAAATGTATGTGCAAGGAATTCCGTGATCAGATAGCCGATCCCGAATTTGAAGGCTTCTGTCACTGTCTGCTTTACTACAAATCACTGGAGGATTAATTATGAAAGAGCTTGTAATCACAAAGGAAAATTTTGACGAAGAAGTACGCAACTATCGTGGAATGCCGATTCTTCTGGATTTCTGGGCTGGCTGGTGCGGTCCGTGCATGATGCTTTCGCCGGTTATTGCGGAAATTGCTGAGGAATACGACGGAAAAATCAAGGTCGGAAAGGTCAACGTTGACGAACAGCCGGAGCTTGCCGCCGCTTTCAGAGTGGAGAGCATTCCGCTTCTCGTTGTTGTCAAGGACGGAGCTATCACAGCACAGACTGTCGGAGTTCGTCCGAAAGAGGACATCGTAAAGATGATTGGTTTATAATAATACCGGTAATATGTGTAGGGTACGGCGCACCTAACGGGTGCCCGTACCCTCTGTCCTTCGGACATCTCCCTACACTGTATGGAGTCACCCGACGTCCAACATGATTTCCGTTGAAACATCTTGATGAGGAGATGTACAATGAAAGAACGTATAGATAATAAAAACAGAATAATTAAATTCATAATGGAATTTTTCATAACTTTAGCAATCATTTCATTTATACCTTTAATGATGATTTCCGAACACGTAGAAAAGGATAAAAGATATAGCATTAATATAGATGCAAAAAACTGTTATAATATCATGAGCAGCTGCGTACGGGATAACTCATTAGAATTACCTGAAAAAGGAACATATTATATGACGGGTGAGTGTTATAACTACGACTATTATTTAGCTTATGCAGGAGATATTTTTGAACAGGATACTGTTATTTTCGGTAATGCACAAGATAAGATTAATGGATATTGGGCAATCAGAATTGACAATGGTGTTATAACTGAATCATGGTTTTCAAATTATAAACTTAATAAAAAGCAATTACGCCCCTATTCAATTAAAGAGCAAAAGAAACAGATGCACTTGTTTGATGATATTTCTAAAACACGCATGATTGGTTATTATTCAGTTGATTAGGAAATAATCCAAGTACAAAATGAACACAAAACAATGAAATCAAGAGATTTAAGCAATTATTACTAACAGGGAATGATTATGAGAAAATACAAGAAATTATTGATAATCGTTTTTTTATTAATTTTGTCGTCGCTATATTTATATGTAGCGTGTTCCAGACATGGAACAAAAAGTTGTGTCTATGGACGGAACTCCTCAGCTAAGGATGTATATGAGGTTCTTAATTCCGAAAGCAGTCTTTTTGATGATTATTTAGAGAAATATGACGTCCCGAAGTCAGGAACAGTTTATTTGAACGGCTATATTACCAGTTATTTGAATTATTATATTGATAAAAACGAATATTCTTCTGATAAAATATGCTTGTATAAAAATACCAGTGCTGAAAGTGAAGTAAATCTGTACTGGACGGTAAAAATCGTAGATAGTCAAATCTATGAGGTCTGGGTTTATACTATTCCATTGGAACAGAGTCAGCTTAAACCATATACTTTTGAGGAGCAGTTTGACATGGTTCCGCTGTTCGGCGGCAACAAGTTTGAATATGGGGAAGAGTATGTAATAGGATATTATACAACAATTGAATGACTTTTGGCTTCCCTACACAATATCAACGACATTTTCATGCAACAGATTGCAGATAACGGCATGCCGTATCCGCAATATACAAACAAAATTCATGACTTCAAAATTTGCGGATTCTAAAGGGAAAATCACCCTTTGGAATCCCATTATTTTTTGAATAACAAAAACAAAATCACCTCATAATATATATGGGGTGATTTTTATGATTAATTTCATTTTAGGCTCAATGCTTGGCGGAATTACAGGCGTTTTCGCAATGTGCCTGTGCACTGCCGCAAAATACGGAGATTCGTTTATTGATACTGAATAAAACAAAAGGCGATACCGGAAAGGTACCGCCTTTTATCATTACTTTTTCTCAGGAACAGCAATGATTTCCTTACGCATATAGGGCTGAAGTGCCTTGGGGATTCTGATAGAACCGTCCTCGTTGATGTTGTTTTCAAGGAAAGCAATAAGCATTCTCGGAGGAGCAACAACAGTATTATTGAGCGTATGTGCAAAATACTTCTGCTTATCGGGAGTTTTATACTTGATATTCAGACGGCGTGCCTGTGCGTCACCGAGATTTGAACAGCTTCCAACCTCGAAATACTTCTTCTGTCTGGGTGACCATGCTTCAACGTCAATAGATTTAACCTTAAGGTCAGCAAGATCTCCTGAACAACATTCAAGTGTACGAACAGGAATATCAAGTGTACGGAAGAATTCAACAGTATAGCTGTAAAGCTTGTGGAACCAGTCCATGCTCTCCTCAGGCTCGCAGACAACGATCATTTCCTGCTTTTCAAACTGGTGGATACGGTATACTCCCCTCTCCTCGATGCCGTGAGCTCCTACCTCCTTACGGAAGCACGGAGAATAGCTTGTGAGTGTCTTGGGAAGCTCGTTCTGAGGAATGATAGTATCAATGAACTTACCAATCATTGAGTGCTCAGAAGTACCGATGAGGTAAAGATCCTCGCCCTCGATCTTGTACATCATTCCCTCCATTTCAGCGAAGCTCATTACGCCTGTAACAACATCGCTGCGGATCATAAACGGCGGAATATAGTATGTGAAGCCCTTGTCAATCATAAAATCTCTTGCATATGAAAGAATACAACTCTGAAGCTGAGCGATATCGCCACAGAGGTAGTAGAAGCCGTTTCCGCTTGTTTTTCTTGCACTGTCGAGATCAATTCCGTTGACCTTTTCCATGATATCAACGTGGTAGGGAACCTCAAAATCCGGAACAAAAGGCTCGCCGAACTTCTCAACCTCAACGTTTTCGCTGTCGTCCTTACCAATCGGAACACTGTCGTCGATGATATTCGGGATAACAAGCATCATATTGCGGATTTCCTCGTTAAGCTTTGATTCAATTTCCTCAAGCTCTGCACGTCTCTTGTCGATTTCCTCGATTTCAGCAGTAAGCTTGTCAACGTTTGCCATAGCCTCAGCCTTAGCAGCCTCGTCGTCGGACTTATTGATAATAGCCTTGTACTTTCCGAACTCCTTGCTTTTCAGATTCTTCTGGTTACGGAGATCATCGCCCTCAGACTTTGCTTTTCTGCACTGTTCGTCAAATTCAATAACCTTGTCTACAAGTTCAAGCTTTTCATCCTGAAACTTCTTTTTGATGTTTTCCTTTACGATATCGGGATTTGTTCTTAAAAATTTAATGTCAAGCATTTTTCTAACTCCTTAAATATATTAATCTTCTGTAAGCTTTTCTGCAATTGCAGCAAGATCTTCCTTGTCGTAGAATTCAAGGATAAGTGCACCCTTATTCTTTCCGTAATCTACCCTGACCTTTCTGCCAAGACGTTCGTTAAGGGAGAGTTCCATTTCCTTGAAGTAATTGTCAATCTTCGTATCTGATTTTACCGGAAGCTCGTCTGCGGAATCAGCATATTTCTGAGCTGCCTTTTCCACCTGACGGACAGTAAGTCCGCCATCAGAGGATTTCACCGCCATAGCAATGAGAAGCTCCTCGTCATCGGAAAATCCAAGAAGTGCACGTCCGTGTCCTGCCGATATATCGCCGTTTTCAAGCATTTTAAGCACACGCTCCGGAAGTGCAAGAAGTCTGACTGCATTAGCAACAGCAGAACGTGATCTTCCGACCATTTTTGCGACCTTATCCTGAGTCATGCCGTATTTTTCGATAAGCTCATTGTATCCTGCCGCTTCTTCAACAGGATTAAGATTTTCACGCTGGAGATTTTCGATAATTGCAATCTGCATTGTTTCCATGTCGGAAAGCTCACGGATATTCACCGGAACCTCGTCAAGGCCAAGCATTCTTGCGGCACGCCACCTTCTTTCTCCTGCAACTATCTGATAACCACCGGTACTGAGAGGTCTTACGAGAATCGGCTGAAGCATACCGTGCTCCTGAATAGAATCGGCGAGGGCAGAAATTGCCTCGTCACTGAAATTCTTTCTCGGTTGACTGCGGTTCGGTTCAATTTCGGAAATACGGAGCGTTCTTTTTACCTGAATATCGTTTGTATTGTCCTCAAACAGCGAATCGAGACCATGTCCTAAACCACCAATAGCCATATACTGCTCCTTTCTCAGGTCTTTTTAAAATTAAAAATTCCACGTCTTTTTTTCTGCGGAAGCTCCAGTGCCTCGCCAAGAATCTCATGGCAGAGAAGCTCGTAGTACTCAGCACCCTTGGAATTCTTGTCGTAATACATTACAGGCTTTCCGTGACTGGGAGCTTCCGAAATTCAGACATTTCTCGGAATCTTCGTCTTGAATACTTTATTTGGGAAATATTTTTCAACTTCAGAAACAACATCATTTGCAACGTTAAGACGTCCGTCGAACATAGTAAAGAGTATTCCCTCAATATCAAGCGAAGGATTGTAATTATTTTTTACTATTTTAATAGTATTTACAAGCTGTGAAAGTCCCTCAAGGGCGTAGAATTCCGCAAGCATAGGGACAAGAATCGAATCACACGCAACGAGATTATTGATTGTAATAAGTCCGAGTGCCGGAGGACAGTCAATGAGGATGTAGTCATAATCAAGCTTGCAGGTAAGAAGCTGCATTTTCATGCGATTCATTCTGTTTTCGTAGCCAACAAGTTCAACTTCGCATCCTGCAAGACTTTCAGTTGCCGGAACAATGGAAACATTCTTGAAATCAGTATGTATAACAGCATCCTGAATACGAGTTTTCCCCGTTATTACGTCGTATGTCGATGCTTTAACGGACTTTTTCTTTATGCCGAAGCCGGTGGTTGTATTTCCCTGAGGATCAGAGTCGATACATAGAACCCTGAAATCTCTGGAACCCAGATAAGCAGCGATATTTACAACAGTCGTTGACTTGCCGACTCCGCCCTTCTGGTTAGCCACAGCGATAATTTTTCCCATGAAATCTTTCCTTTCATTTGATATACTACTATTATATCACGTTTTATTTTAATTGTAAATAAGAAACAGAAAATTTTAAAAAAAATGTTTCACATGAAACAATAAAAAAATGTTTCATGTGAAACAATAGTCTCACTGTGTTTTTTTCTGAATCGGAATCCTAACACGGTACTCAATGTAGTCCTCATTCTGAATTTTCCTCGAATCGGCAGAAATTCCAGCTGCCTGCATTGTTTCTACCGCTTTATTAATAGTATTTACAAACATTTTTACATTCTGAAATACCTTTGATCGCTTTTTATAACTTGCTTTATCCTTTTGAAGTCCAATAAAATCATCAATCAAATGCTCCGATTTCTCAACGTTTAAATTATGTTTAATTATTTTATCAAGTACAATCAGTCGTTCCTCCGGACTCGCAAGCTTCAATAATGCCCGTGCATGACGTTCTGTAAGATTGAACTTAATTATAAGATCACGTTCTTCCGGTGTAATTCTCAATAAACGAAGTTTATTTGCGACTGTACTCTGAGCTTTTCCAAGCTTAGCAGCAGCATCCTCCTGAGTCATGCCGTAATATGTAATTAGTTTTTCTATTGCAATAGCTTCCTCAAAAAAAGAAAGATCCTGCCGCTGGATATTTTCGACAAGTGCTAAAATTGCAGAATTTCTGTCACTCATATCATGTACAATACACGGAACAGTTCTAAATCCGCATAATTTAGCTGCACGAAGCCTTCTCTCCCCTGCTATAAGCTCGTATTTATCATTAATTCTTCGTACTGAAAGAGGTTGAAGAATTCCGTTCTGCGATATAGAATCTGCAAGAGCTGTAATTTCATTCGTGGGAAAAGATCTTCTTGGTTGATTTGGATTAGGTAAAATTAACTTTGTTTCAATTTCAATTACTTTGTTTATCAATTTTTCTTTTGTAAAATTTAAAAATCCTGCCATTTTTAATACCTCGAAACTGTACTTGGGAAATCCCTGTATATAAATTTTATCACGTTCCGGAAATAATTACCACACAAAAAAATCGACAGTTTACTGCAAACTGTCGATCAGATCGTTAATTTATTGTATAATCAGAGTGATTTTTTCTTAATCTGACTGCTGTTTCGGGGATATTTTGTCGCAGTCTGCGATATTTTTTTTATTTCTATGATACGTCTTTCCTCATTTTCGAGATTATATTTTGTTTCATGTGAAACAATTCCACCAAGAATGTTTATCGCATTTTGAGCAAGAGATATATCTTCGCTCGGCCCCTTCATAGAAATAAATCTTCCACCAACTTTTACAAAAGGTATACAAAGCTCGCTGAGTGTGGATAGATTTGCAACCGCACGGGCACATGAAATATCAAATTTTTCTCTGTATTCAGGCATTTTTGCGATGTCTTCAGCTCTACCGTGAATAAAATGTGCGTCAATTTCAAGCTTATCACAAAGCTTCTTCAGGAATTCAATACGCTTATTCAGACTATCAAGAAGTGTTATTTTAAGCTCCGAAAGAAAAATTTTTAGTGGAACTGAGGGGAATCCGGCACCTGTTCCAACATCAATCATAGATTCTTTTCCAGATAAGTCAGCATATTTACACATGAGTATACTGTCAATAAAATGTTTATAAAGTATTTCAACTGGATCAGTAATAGCAGTGAGATTGATATAATTGTTGTATTCAATCAGGAAATCACAGTAAATATTCAGCTTATTATAAGCAATTTCGTTCAGTTCAAGATCATATTTAGAAAATTCATTGCGACAAAAAACATAATCAGGTAACATTTTCATTCCCCTTTCGATGCTCCAGCCACACTGTAAGAAGTGAAATATCCGCCGGAGAAACACCAGAAATTCTCGATGCCTGTCCAATTGACGCAGGCTGAACCTTATTTAGCTTCTCAGCAGCCTCTAATCTTAGTCCATAAACATTATTATAATCGGTTCCAATCGGAAGGTTATTCGATTCAAGTTTTCTGATCGATTCAATCTGTGCAAGCTGTTTTGAAATATAACCTTCATATTTTATCTGAAGCTCTACTTGTTCACGGACATCCGATGAAAGTTCAGGTCTCAGCGGATCAAAAGGTGAAAGAATATCGTAACCAAGCTGAGGTCTGCGAATGAGATCTGCAAGTTTGATTCCCGAGTTAATGGGTGCTGTATGATTTTCAATAAGAAACGAATTAAGCTTCTCTGAAGGAGCTATATTCAGGCTTGAAACACGTTTAATTTCCTGCTTTGTAAGTTCTATTTTTTTAAGTAATTTCTGATATCTTTTCTCAGAAATTAATCCTAATTTATAACCAATTGGTGTAAGCCTTTGATCTGCATTATCCTGACGAAGAATCAAACGATATTCACTTCTTGAAGTCATCATTCTATATGGATCTGAACATCCCTTTGTGACAAGATCATCAATAAGCGTTCCTGTGTAGGAACTCGCTCTGTCAAGAATCATTGGCTCTTTTCCACGGATTTTCAAAGCCGCGTTGATTCCTGCGACAAGTCCCTGAGCTGCCGCCTCCTCGTATCCTGAGCTTCCATTAAACTGACCTGCACCGTATAATCCGCTTATCTTCTTGAATTCAAGCGTTTGTTTAAGCTGAATAGGATCACAACAGTCATACTCAATTGCGTAAGCCGGACGCATAATCTCAACATCCTCCAGTCCCTCTATTGTCCTGAGGAATGCAAGCTGTACATCCTCCGGCAGTGATGAGGACATTCCCTGTAAATAGTACTCTTCTGTTGAAAGTCCCATTGGTTCTACGAACAATTGATGTCTTGGCTTGTCCGAAAATCTAACAATTTTGTCCTCAATAGAAGGACAGTATCGAGGTCCCACTCCCTCTATCTTACCTGAGTATAAAGGCGATCTGTCAAGGTTAGAAAGTATAATTTCATGTGTATTACTATTAGTATAAGTGACATAACAGCTTGCTATATTTTCAAGTCCCTCAACTGGTGTTTCAAACGAGAATGGAACTATATTTTCATCACCGTCTTGTCTTTCCATAATATCGAAATTGATACTTCTCTTGTTTACACGACATGGAGTTCCTGTCTTGAATCGTCTTAATTCGATTCCATTTTTGATGAGACTTTCTGACAAATAAGTACTGGGAAGTGATGAATCTGGACCACTTTCGATAGAAACTTCACCTATATGTATCTTACCCTTAAGATAAGTTCCGGTTGCGATAATCACTGCTTTGACTGAATATTCAGCTCCAAGAGACGTTCTGACGCCGGTGATTTTCCCATTTTCTACAATTATTTCTGCGACTTCAGCCTGTTTGATAAACAGATTTTTCTGTTTTTCGCAGACATTTTTCATGTATTCGTGATACTTCATTCTATCAGCCTGTACTCTCAGACTATGAACAGCAGGACCTTTTCCCTTGTTCAACATTCGACTCTGGATGAAACATTTATCCGCTGCTTTACCCATTTCACCACCGAGAGCGTCAATTTCGCGGACAAGATGACCTTTCGCAGTACCGCCAATCGACGGATTACAGGGCATATTGGCAATCTGATCAAGTGAGATTGTAAACATTACTGTTCTGCATCCGAGACGTGCCGATGCAAGTGCTGCTTCAACTCCGGCATGACCTGCACCTATAATCACAACATCAAAATCTCCCATTTTGTAATTCAAAGATATCCCTCATTTCATTGTTTCATGTGAAACATTATTTGCCGACACAGAATCTTGAAAAAACATTATCTACAACAGCATTAGTTATTCTTTCGCCGGTCAGCTCAAGAAGATGCTGTTCTGCTTCATCAATAATAATATTAACAGCGTCGAGTAATTCTCCGGAATTTATTGCTTCAATAGAATTATCAACGCACGCAAGAGCCGATTCAATACATCGTTTCTGACGTTCATTAGCAGCACATACTGAATTTACAGCACAATCATTTATCGAAAATATGTTCTCTATTTCTTCACGAAGCCATTTAATTCCAGAATTTTCTTTGGCAGATAAATATACTAAATGTATAAAAGTGTTTTTTAGTACTGCTTCCTCAATCAAAGATTCTTCATCACTTTTATTGATAACGGCTACACATTTCATGTCTTTTATCTTTTCAATAAGAGAAAAATCGTCCTCGTTCAAAGGACAGCTGCCGTCAAATACTGCGATAACGAGCTCTGCAGACTGTGCAGTTTTTTCAGCAATTTCTATCCCCATTCCCTCAATAACGTCATCCGTCTGGTGGATACCAGCCGTATCAGACAGCCTCAGAACAATATCCCCAAGACTGACCGTTTCCTCAATAACGTCACGGGTTGTTCCGGCAATATCAGTAACGATACTTCTCTCGCATCCACTAAGACAATTGAAAAGAGTAGATTTTCCAACATTTGGTCTGCCAACAATTGCAGTTGAAATTCCCTCACGAAGAATCCTTCCGCAGTCGTAATTTTCAATGAGCGATAAAAGCTGATTCCTTACTTCTGTGAGATCATTTACGAGATTTTCCGGCTCAACGGCTGGAATGTCCTCCTCCGGATAATCAGCCCATGCAGCAAGATCTCCAAGGATCCTAACAAGGATATCAGAGCATTTTTTCGCACGCTGAAAAGCTGCTCCTTCACGAAGATTTTCTGCCATTTTCAGTTCTCTTTCGCCCTTTGCAGATATTATTTCCATAACCGCTTCTGCCTGCGTCAGATCAAGCTTGCCGTTAAGAAAAGCACGCTTTGTGAATTCCCCTGCCTGTGCAGGCTCAGCACCGTTTTTAAGAATAGTCCTGAGAATTTTCCTTGTAACGAAGATTCCGCCATGACAGGAAAGCTCCGCCGTATTCTCGCCGGTGTAGCTGTGAGGAGCACGGAAAATTGTGAGAATACAGTCGTCTATCCTCTCGCCGGAATCATGAGCAATACCGTAGGCACAGGTATATCCCTCCATTTCAGAGACTTTTTTTCCGCTGTACGGTTTGAAAACTCTTTCAGCAACGGTAACTGCGTCCTCACCGGAAATACGGATAACAGCGATTCCTCCCGCAGAATCGGGAGTAGAAATTGCAGCGATAGTTGACAAAATAATCACTTCCTAAAAAGGCAGCATAGCACAGAATCTGTGCAGTGCTGCCGTATAATTAATATAAATTAAAATTCAATCTTTCCGTAAAGACCGCCCTCGATGCTGTCCTCAGGCTTTGGTCTTTTGTAGTCCTTTTCAAAGCTTGTAGCGAGATTTACAGACTTTCTCTCCATTGTTACTTCTCTGTCTTTGTTTCTTCTGTCGTTTCTGCGGTCATTTCTGTTTCCGTCACGACGATTGTCACGTCTTCTGTTGTTTCTCGGATTATTGGATGAAACAACGATTCTTCTGTAAGGCTCCTCGCCCACGGACTTTGAAGATACGCCTTCTATCTTTGAGATAGATGAGTGGATCACACGTCTTTCGTAGGGATTCATCGGCTCAAGCGGCTGTGAACGTCCTGTTCTTAGAACGGATTTTGCAACCTTAGCGGCAAGCTGTTCAAGAGTATCCTTTCTCTTGCTGCGGTAGCCGAGACAATCAATTGTGATTCTGTAATAATCCTTGTCTCCCTTGTTTGCGATGATAGAGCAGAGATACTGGAGAGCGTCAAGAGTCTCTCCTCTTCTGCCGATAACAGTACCATTGTTGCTGCTGTTGATATCAATAACAGCACCTGTTTCATTCTGGTAGATCTTGAAGCTTACATCTGTATCCATAGCTCCGAGAACGCTTACAATGTAATCTCTTGCGAGCTTTACCTTTGGATTTACAAGAGCTTCATCCTCGATAAGAGTAAAGCTGTCGAGTGAAAAGAAATCATCCTCATCAGCAGCAGCCGGAGATTCAATGATTGCTGGATCTTCATCTGTTTTTTCTTCCGGAACTGCGGAAGTCTCAGCCTTGATTTCCTCAACGGGAGCAGCCGGAGTTTCTGTCACAACGGGAGCTTCCACTACAACAGGAGCTTCCTTTTTAACTTCAGGTGAAGGTGCAGGAGCTGCCTTTTTTTCATCAACCGGTTCAATCTTCTTAGCGGGAGTCTTCGGAGCAGCAGTAGCAGCTGCCGGAGCCTCATAAGTAGCCTTTACAACAGCTTCTTTTTTTCCAAAGCCCAAAAAGCCCTTTGAACCTTCTTCAATAATTTCAAACTTAATATTCTTGATATCCTTACCAAATTTTTTTGCGGCCTTAGCTTTAGCCTCATCGACTGAGGCTGCCTTAAATACTTCAGTCATATTAATTCTCCTTAAAAATTAATCTTTATCGTTTTCATCGTAGATATCGCCGTATTTTTCTGCCATACGTCTGCGTGCTTCGTTGATTTTATCCCTGTTGTACTTGTTCATCTCAGAGCGTGAAATCTTATCACCGTTGTTCTTTTTAGCACTGTTCTGCTGCTGATTCATAAGCTCCTGCTGTTCCATCATTCTCTGCATGAAAGTCTTTTTCTCAGGATGCTTTTCTGCATAAATTCTTGCTTTTTCCTTTTCCTTTTCGTTGATCTTTTCAGTTCTTTCAGGAGTGAAATACTGATTGAGTGCAAAGGTAATAATAAATGAGAAGAGTGCCGACCAGATCCAGTAGAAGCCGATACCGGCAGGAACTGAATATGCAAACCAGACTGTGAGAAGCGGGAAGAAATACATCATGAATGTCATACATCCGCCGCCCTGCATATCAGGATTCACTTTTTTCTGGTGTATCTGGCTGTAAAATGATGAAAGAATCTGTGCAACTCCGGCGAGAATAGGAATAAGGAAAAGAATTATAGATTCCCTGTTCCATACATCGGGACTGAAAGAGGGTGTTTTACCAAGATTTGCACCGAAAATAGTATACTTATCAGTAAATTCCGAAACTTTTGTACTGAAATCTCCGAGGCTGATATAATCATCGGGATTCTTCTGAAGATGCGTCATAATTTCAAGCTCGCATCTGAGATCCTTGATTTTTGCACCGGCTATCTTGCAGGCATCAATTCTGATATCCTTTGCGTAATTCAGGATATGAGTGATCGGCTTATAGATAACGTCGAGCACACCGAAAAGCAGGAACATCTGTATAAATGCCGGCATACAGCTTCCCATAGGGTTAATGCCTTCCTCAATGTAGAGCTTCTGCTGTTCTTCCTGAAGTCTCTGCGGATTATTTGCAAAGCTTTTTCTAAGCTTTTTCATTTTCGGGTTAAGCAGCTGCATTCTTGCAGCATTTTTCTGAGTCTTGTAGTTTACGGGGAACAAAAGAATTTTCGTTACGACCGTAAAAAGAATAATAGCAACGGCATAATTATTGCAAAGCATATAAATAAGCCGCATGAGGTATCCGAAAGGAATACCTATAATGTCATAAAGTGCGTTCAAAATTCATCCCTCTTAGTCATTATTGTTGTCATTTTCCTGTGGTACTATGCCGCAGTCCGGATTTTCAAGCCCTTCAAAGTACATTTTTTTCGTCCTGAGTGAGAACTTATCCGGAACGTGGTCAATTCCGCCTGCCGACCAGGGATTGCATCTTAATATCCTCCAGCCTGAGAGAAGAAATCCCCTGAAAAATCCGAATTTCTTAAAAGCTGTGAGAGCATAACTGCTGCACGTCGGATAGTACTTGCATTTAGCAGGAAAAAGGGGAGAAATACATTTTCTGTAAAACTTTATAAGTGCAAGAGCAATATATTTCATAATCAGCTTTTTCCTGTGTTGAGTCTGCGGAATATTCCATTGATTTCAGGAACTGCCTTATTTTTCATATAGTCGCAGAATTCCTGTGATTTTACGGTGCAGATAAAGCTTCTTGCAACAATAACGATATCAATACCCACGGGAAGATTGATTTCAGACTCTCTGTAAGCGAGGCGGATAAGCCTTTTCGCTCTGTTTCTGTGGACGGCATTACCTACTTTTTTTCCGGCTGTAATACCGAGCCTGTTGTAGGGTCTGCCGTTTGTTCTCACATAAATAACGGAATATTTAGAAGCGAAGTATTTTCCTTTTTTGTAGAGAGCGAGAAAATCCCTGTTGTTGTTCAAAATTTCAGTATAAAGCATAAACTCCACCATAAAGAGCGTCATACCTGCAACGTAACAAAAAAGACCACAAAATTAAGATTTTGTGGTCAGCGTCGTCAGTGAGTTAATCTTGCTCTGCCCTTAGATCTTCTACGAGCTAAAACCTTTCTGCCGTTCTTTGTAGCCATTCTCTTCATGAAGCCGTGCTCCTTCTTTCTGTGGAGCTTCTTAGGCTGATATGTTCTTTTCATATTCAGGTCCTCCTCTCTGCGCATTGTATATTAAGAATACGTTCCATGAAGGACCGTATTCAGTTTATTGAAGCTATGCGGCAATTGTCCGCATTACACTAAAACATTATATATTAAAAAAAACGATCTGTCAAGAGCTTTTTTAAATTTTTCCGGAAAAAGGATATTTTTCAGATTATTAACCAATAGAACCGATAAATATCATATAATTTTTTGTATCTATTAGCTGTCAGCCTTTTTTAATTCGTAATTGTGGTGTCCCTTTAAAATAATTCGGAATACGGAATGCAGAATTGTGGTGTCCCTGACGGAACGATTTAAATTATTATACCATAAATTTATATGAAGCCGATTGTATGGGACGGCACACCCCAAGGGCACTTCCGTTGGGCGTCCACGACGTCCCGCATAACAAACCGCAATTTTTTGTCGGGCGGATGATATTCGCCCCTACACAGAACAACGATATATAGCCAATTCGTAGTGGCTGTTGCCTACATCAGCCCGGGACGATGTGGGCATCATCCCCTACAATATACTTTTTCTACACGCTGGGCGAGCCTTGCGGTCGCCCTTTGTATTTTATAAGGATGATTGACGGACAGCCGCAAGGACTGTCCCTACATAATGAATCCGTAAGATTTTAAATTTTCTTTCGTATGCGATAGCAGACTGCCGCCTTGTACAGAGTGAGTGCGTTTACGCACGGAAACGTGAACTGGGTGCAGCGTCACGCTGCCGGGGGTACCGCTGGTGCCTGTTGAAAGTTTTGAAAACTATGTTAAAATGAATGATAG
>JAFXCR010000052.1 GCA_017516465.1 Ruminococcus sp. | reverse complement strand
TATCATCAACAGCAATCCAAAACATATCTCCTTTATCAAAATAGTTCTTTTGAATGTTAAGTAAATCTTCGTTTAAGCCCGGTACACGACCGAGAGCATCTTTGGCTTCAAGTACCATAAATATCAAATCATCACGATATTGGGACTCAAATTTTTTAATAATCATATATTACCTCGTATAAAAGCTGATAAATTTCTCGTTTACCTCTTTATATAATCGCCTTGAAAGCGGAATACACTCGCCGTTATCAAGCACAATCTCCATTTTTCCGATACTCCTCACATACCGCAGATTTACAACATAAGAACGGTGGCAGGAAATAAAGTCAGAACCAAGACTGCTGCTGAAATTACCGATACCCGTTTCGCAGATCAGCACCTGCTCTTTGGTGTGAATGTGAGTTTTCTTACCCACAGCCTCACAGAACATTATCATATCGGGCGAGAGGTGTAGTGTCTTATCCTCGCACTTGATCGTAATTTCATTTTCGGGAGTGTGACGTTTAATATAACGGTCAAGAACTGCAAAAAACTTCTGCTCGTCCACGGGCTTTAGAAGATAATGCAATGCCTCAACCTCGTAGCCGTCATTCATATAATCAGAATAGCCTGTTATGAACACGATAGGGAGCATATCACCATCTGAACGAAGTTTTTTCGCAAGCTCCATACCGTTGAGCTGTTTCATCTCAATATCAAGCAAGAGCAGGTCGCAGGGCTTGTCAGGATAGCTGAATAGAAAACTCTCTGCGCTTATGTATTCGTCTATGGTCAGAGCAAAAGGCTTATCCGCTGACCACTCGTCAAGCAAACGGCGGAGTTCTTTTATCTGATTTTCGTTATCATCGCATATTGCAATTGTCAGCGGCATTGTATCACCTCGATTTTTTACTGATAAAGACAGTATAGCATAATTCGGTGGATAATTCAATACAACATTGATGGCCAAAAGTAAGTAGTACCGAAATTAAGTGATTCTGATTTACTCGTTTTTACATTAGCACTGTTTTAACCACCTCAGAGTAATTTCATGTTTAAGATGTGGAAAGCTATGAAAATCGTTTATATAGCAGAAACATCTTAATCCGATTCGGAAGAATTTTTCATCTTCTTCCGATACTCAGACGGCGATACTCCGATATGCTTATGAAAAAGTCTGCTGAAATAAAGCGGATTATCATAGCCTACATATTCCGCTATTTCGGAAATGTTATACCCAGTTCCTTCAAGCATACTTTGTGCGTTTGCCATTCGTAGAGAAAGAATGTACTGCATGGGTGTAACCTTGAGAATCTGTTTGAAGCTTCGTATGAACCAGCAGGTGCTCATGTGACGGGATTCAGCATACTCGTCAATATTTATCTGCTTATTGTAATTCTCGTTAAAATAATGGGTGGCGCGTTCAATCTCATTCTGAATTTCGCTGCCTGATTTTTTACCCTCCACAACATATCGGTTAATCATAATAAAAATCTGGCGAAGCATAAGAGACAGCAATTCTTCATAATTAGAACGGCACAGCTGTAATTCCTGTATCATCTGACGGTACATCCACTGATAGTCGGGAGATGTTCCCGTATAAAACACATTTTCTGTTTCTGGCAGTCCGTAGTACTCAAGTATAGACTCAACATGACGTCCTGTGAAATGCACCCAGTATGCCTCGGTTTTGTCGGGAGCGTAATAGTAATAGTACTGTACTTCATTGGGACGATACAAAATCATATTCCCCTCGGTTATAATCTTTTCCTTGCCATCAAAGAAAAAGTGCCCCTTGCCCTTTGCTATGTATAAAAGCTGATAATCCTTTCTGCCTGTCGGACGTTCAGTAGCAACGACAGGTCTGCTGTGCACACGATAATAACCGCAACTTGTAACAACAATGGATTTGCTAGTATCAACCATATCAGAAAGAGAATTGTGAAGATAAGCAACATTTGTAAACATAACCATACCCCCTTACTTTTACAGTATAACATATCCAGAATGGTTTTTCAATAGCATTTGTATCATTTTGTGCATATTTTGTCTTATTGTGTTTATGGTTTTGGAGTAAAAAGCGTGATAGAATGTAATCAAGAAATAAAGGCGCCTTTAAACGAATTGCAGCAGTTCAGCCGTTACTGAACGCTGTTTCCGAAGCAGAACTCGAGACCTGCAGCGGACACCGAATAAACACTGATGAATTCTTTTAAAGGAGAAATTGATATGACTGAAAAGAAATACCTGAAATGGTACAACAAAATAGGCTACGGTTCAGGCGATATAGCAGGAAATGTTGTTTACGCCTTTCTCGCAACCTTCGTAATGATTTATCTTACCGATACGGCAGGACTGAATGCAGGTATAGTCGGAACGCTGATGATGATTTCAAAAATCTTTGACGGCTTTACAGATATCATATTCGGTTCTCTTATCGATAAGACAAAATCGAAACTCGGTAAAGCACGCCCCTGGATGCTTTATCCTTACATAGGCTGCAGCTTGATGCTGATTGCAATATTTGCCGTTCCGTTAGAATGGGGAGATGTAGCAAAATATGCATATTTCTTCATCACATACACTTTACTTAACGGTGTATTCTTTACAGCAAACAATATTGCATATTCCGCTCTCACAGCACTCATTACCCGAAACGGTAACGAAAGAGTCCAGATGGGTTCAATCCGATTCATTTTCGCATTCGGAACAAGTCTGCTTATC
>JAFXCR010000051.1 GCA_017516465.1 Ruminococcus sp. | reverse complement strand
TTCGGCAGAAAGGATAAAAATAATGACTAAGCTTGTAATGGCTACGAATAATGCCAATAAGCTCCGTGAGGCGAGGGAAATTCTCTCGCCGCTCGGAATAGAGGTTCTGTCGCTTGCCGATATTGATATTGACTGCGATCCGGACGAAAACGGTGCAACATTTGAAGAAAACGCTGAAATCAAGGCAGAGGCGGTATACAATGCGATCGCTGATAAATACGGCGAGAATATGGCTGTATTTGCCGATGACAGCGGACTTTGCGTTGATGCTCTCGGCGGAGGGCCGGGAGTATATTCCGCAAGATATGCCCCTAAAGGTCAGGAATGCGCAAAGCTTCTTGACGAGCTTGCGGGAGTTCCCGATGAAAAGCGCACAGCACGTTTTGTGTGTTCTATCGTATTCCTTGATAAGACAGGAAAGTCGGATGAGGTACACGGTACCTGTGAAGGAATGATAGGTCATGAGGAGCGTGGAACAAACGGTTTCGGATATGATCCGGTGTTTGTCGTGGGAAACAAGACAATGGCTGAAATGACTTCCGAGGAAAAGAATGCGGTAAGTCACAGAGGAGCAGCAATGAATGCACTGTACAAGCTGCTTGAAGGAAAGGTGAATGAATAATGCTTACAAGTAAACAGAGAGCATACCTTCGTGGTATAGCTTCAACATATGAGACTATATTTCAGATAGGAAAGGGCGGAGTTTCCGAGGCTATGTGCAAGGATATCAAGGATGCACTCCGCAAAAGAGAGCTTATAAAGCTGAGAGTTCTTGAAAATTCCGGCTATACAGCAAGAGAAGCAGCCGATGAGATCTCAGCAGCAACAGGTTCGGAAGTTGTTCAGGTGATCGGTTCAAAATTCGTGCTTTTCAAGCGTAATCCCAAAGAGCCGGTTATCGAGAATATCCCGAAGGCTAAATAAACTGAGGGCGTAAGAAAATATGCGAATCGGAATTTACGGCGGAAGCTTCAATCCTGTTCATAACGGCCATATTCACCTTGCTCTGACAGCGGCAGAAGAATTCGGGCTTGACAGGATATATCTGGTGCCGTCAAAGAAATCACCGCACCGTTCAAGTGATGAATATGCTCCGGATGCTGACAGGGTGGAGATGCTCCGGCTTGCCTGCAGGATAAGCGACAAGCTTGAAGTTAGTTCCTATGAGCTTGAAAATGACCGTGTAAGCTATTCCGTCTATACGGTAAGACATTTCAGGGAGTTTTTTCCGGATGCAGAGCTTTTTCTGCTTGTCGGCAGTGATATGCTTCTTTCATTTGATAAGTGGTTCTGCTATAAGGAAATACTATCGGAAGCCATTTTGTGTGTTGTTTCAAGAAACAGAGGAGATCTGGACGAGCTTCGGAGATATGCCGGAAAACTCGGAGAATCGGGCAGAATTCTGATAAGCAGTCAGGAGCCTGTTGAGGCGTCCTCAACAGAAATAAGAAAAAAAATTGCAAAAAATGAGAATTTCTCTTGCTATCTCGATAAAAATGTAGTACAATATATTACTATGAGGGGATTATATTCGTTCAGAGGTGAAAATAAATTGCATTACGATCCCGATGAAAAGAAAAAATATCTTAAGGAACACCTTTCTGCAAAAAGATATAATCATTCGCTCAATGTTGCGGCTGAATGCAGAAAGCTTGCCCTGAAATATAACGAAGATCCGGACAAAGCGTATTTTGCCGGACTTGTTCATGATATATGCAAGGAGCTTCCGGATAACGAACTTAAAACGTTTGTTGATAAGTGCAGCTTTACGGTATGCCGTGAGGAACTGGAAACACGATCCTTATGGCACGCAATAGCCGGTGCCAGTTTTATAAAGAATGAATTTGGAGTAGAGGATATAGATATTCTTAATTCCGTGCGTTTTCATACAGTTGGCAGAGCCGGAATGTCCAGACTGGAAGAAATAGTTTATCTGGGTGATCTTATTTCTGCTGACAGAGATTACAAGGATGTTGACAGAATGAGAAAGCTTTCATATATCAGCCTCAATGAAGCAATGCTGGAGGCTTTTTCCTATTCAATAAAATCTGTGGTGAAAAAAGGGGGACTTGTTCCGCTCTGCACCGCAGAAGGATACAATTTTTATACAAGACTGCATAGAGAAGAAAGAAGCAGCAATCTGAAAAGAGGGCTTAAATGAACGACAACGAAAAAATTGAAGAAGTTTTAAACGGGACTTCGCAGCCGGAAAAACGACCAAAGCCTCTGAGAACACTTAAGAGAGTGGATACCGGAAAGCCAGCCGCTGGTACAGGTCCGGCTTATCATGGAAGATATGAAGCTCCGCCGTCAATAGATAACCGTGGAAGATATGAGATACCTCAGTCTGTCGATAATCGTGGAAGATACGAAGCAGAGCCGCGGAGAGATTCTTCTATGAATTATAGTGACGGTTATGCAGAATATATCCCTCAGGATTATGATAATGAAAATAATCCTGAAAAAAGCAGTTCAAAGAAGAAAAAGAAAAGGGATATCATAGTCAAGGCAGTCTCTATTATTGCCAGCCTTTCGATAATCATTGCAATGGTGCTTACAATGCCGATTATGTGGTGGGATAAAAAGGGCGTCAGGGAAAGGGTATCCATAATGACGTACTTTGTAAAGCGTAAGCAGCCGCTTGTTCATATCGAGGGTGAGCTGGACAAGTCTGTTGAAAAAATTGATGTAAGCATTAATACAAATGTGCTTCCGGAGGATTACAATGATGGCCTTGACTTCATGGAACAATGGATAGAAGGACAGTATACAGTTCTTTTCCTTGGATTTGATGTTGACAGTCTTAATACCGATGTTATCTGGCTATGTCAGTTTGACCTCAAGGGCGGAGCACTGAGAATCCTTCAGATACCGAGAGATACGGCGGTTCCTGATTTTACAAGCTCACCGTCAACGAAGATAAACAGCGTATATTCAAGCGGTGATCCTCAATATGCGGATGTTCCTATCCAGCGTGTAGTAGACTGCGTTCAGCAGAACTTCGGAATTCCGATTGACGCATATATTACGACATACATCACGGATATTGCTGAAATGGTAGATCTTGTCGGTGGTATTCCGATCAGCCTTGACGAGCCTATTCACTATGAGGCAGGCAAGACAATCGAAGCAGGAGATGTGATTCTCAATGGTGAGCAGTCTGAATGGTTCATACGATATCGTTACGGATGGCTCGAAGGTGATATCGGACGTATGCAGAATCAGCGACGTTTTATGGCGGCAGCTATGCAGAAGCTTATGGATATCTCCAAGAATGAGGGTACAGCTAAGCTTAAGGAATATATCGATGAAGTAATGGACAGAGAGCTTATTGCTACTGATATGATGGTGGTTGACCTTACACGTCTTGCCGATTTCTGCGGAACAATCCCGCTTGAAAGCGTTCAGGTAGATATGCTTCCAGGTGAATCGACATCAAACGAGGAACCGTATATCGGCTATGATGGTGTTGAATATTCGATATATTCTATTCATAAGCAGGAAACACTCGATCTTCTCAATAAATATTACAGACCATATCAGAATCCTCTTACGGGCTACGGTGATACGGCTATGTTAGAGTATATAAAGGATCATAATTACAGTAACTATGATGACAAGACAGCTACATTTGATGATCTTATCGACAGTGAAGCACCTGCGAGAGATCCGAATAAGGTACAATAAATAATTGAAAGGTGAAAATATGACACAGCAGGAAAAACTTGAGCTTATTATTAAGACTCTTGACAGCAAAAGAGGCGAGGATATACAGGCAATAAAGGTTACTTACCTGACTATTCTTGCAGATTATTTTGTAATCGTCAACGGAACCAGTAACACACACACAAGAACGCTTGCAGATGAGGTTGAATTCCAGCTTACCCAGAAGGGAATCGAGCCGCTGAGACGTGAGACTGATACAGGAAATACATGGATAGTTCTTGACTATGCGGATATCATCATTCACGTTTTCTATAAGGAAGCAAGAAACTTCTACAAGCTTGAAAGTCTCTGGGCAGACGGCGAGCAGATTGATATCAGTGGTCTTCTCGTTGAGGAATGATATAATATGAATATTAGGAATCAGAAGGGATTTTCCATATCTCTTGCAATGGCGGTCTATGTCGTTGTAAAGGCAGTGCTTAACATGATAATCGGCAGCTTTTCACTGAGCAGCCTGATGCTTGCACTTGCGATGGCTTGTTTGTTATTTGTCTGGATAAAGAATGTAAATTATATCACAGCAGGTATATTTGTGCTTGTTGTGCTGATGCACCTCCCTGCAAATCTCGGTAATATCAGTTCAAACTGGATTTATCTCCTTGAGGGTGGAATTGATATTGTGTGTGCTGTATTGCTGACAACAAACAGCGACGTCAGGGAAAACTATTCGTGGAATATAAATTTTAAATGAGAACAATGAATTTCTCAATACTGAATAGATTTGTAATTTTTTAAAAAAGGAATGATAAAAAATGAGCAGATACGATTATAAATCAGTTGAACAGAAATGGCAGAAATACTGGGATGAACACGACAGCTTCAAGGCGGTCAACGACAGCAGCAAGAAGAAATTTTATGCTCTTGTAGAATTCCCATATCCTTCAGGACATGGTATGCACGTTGGTCATATCAAAGCTTATTCCGGACTGGAAGTAGTTTCCAGAAAAAGACGTCTTGAAGGCTATAACGTACTTTTCCCCATCGGATTTGACGCATACGGACTTCCCACTGAGAATACGGCTATCAAGGAGAATATTCATCCTCGTGTCGTAACAGACAGAAATATCGAAAAGTTCACAAATCAGCTCAAGACTGTCGGATTCTCTTTTGACTGGTCAAGGGTTGTAGATACTACCGAGGAAGGCTATTATAAGTGGACACAGTGGATTTTTCTTAAGATGTTCGAGAATGGTCTTGTATTCCGTGACAAGACATCTGTAAACTACTGTCCAAGCTGTAAGGTTGTTCTCTCAAACGAGGATTCACAGGGCGGTAAGTGTGATGTATGCCACAGCGATATCGTTCAGAAAACAAAGGAAGTTTGGTATCTCCGCATCACAGAATACGCAGACAAACTCCTTCAGGGACTTGAAGATGTTGACTATCTGCCGAATGTAAAGCTTCAGCAGCAGAATTGGATAGGCAAGTCAACAGGTGCATTTGTAAACTTCAGCATCAAGGAGCAGGATGAGAAGCTCCGTATCTATACAACACGTCCGGATACACTTTACGGCGTAACATTCATGGTAATTGCTCCTGAGCATCCTGTGATTGAGAAGTATAAGGACAGTATTTCAAACTATGCAGACCTCGAAGCATACAAAACAGAATGTGCTAAAAAGAGCGAATTTGAAAGAACTCAGCTTGTAAAGGACAAGACAGGTGTCAAGATTGAAGGACTTACAGCTGTTAATCCTGTTACAGGAAAGGAAATTCCGATCTATATCGCAGACTATGTAATGATGGGCTACGGTACAGGTGCTATCATGGCTGTTCCGGCACATGATACAAGAGACTATGACTTTGCAAAGAAGTTCGGTATTGATATTATCGAAGTAATCAAGGGCGGCGATATCTCCAAGGAAGCCTACACAGGAGAGGGAGAGCTTGTAAATTCAGGCGAACTCAACGGCATCACAAACAAGAAGGATGCTATCGAAAAGGCACTTGAAATACTCGGCGGACTCGGCTGCGGCGAAAAGGGTGTTCAGTACAAGATGAAGGACTGGGCATTCAACCGTCAGCGTTACTGGGGCGAGCCTATCCCAATCGTTCATTGTCCTGACTGTGGAATGGTTCCCGTACCTTACGAGGAGCTTCCTCTCAGACTGCCGGCTGTTGAGAACTTTGAACCCGGCACAGACGGCGAAAGTCCTCTTGCAAAAATTGATAGCTATGTAAACTGCAAGTGTCCTAAGTGTGGAAAGGACGCAAAGCGTGAGACAGATACAATGCCGCAGTGGGCTGGTTCTTCATGGTACTTCCTCCGCTATTGCGATCCCTGCAACGACCAGCAGTTTGCTTCTAAGGAAGCACTTGAGTACTGGATGCCTGTTGACTGGTACAACGGCGGTATGGAGCACGTTACGAGACATATGATTTACAGCCGTTTCTGGCATAAATTCCTTTATGATCTGGGAATGGTGAATACAGCAGAGCCTTATGCAAAAAGAACTGCTCAGGGACTCATTCTCGGACCGGACGGAGAGAAGATGTCAAAGTCAAGAGGAAATGTAATTGATCCTAACGATGTTGTTGCTGAGTACGGTGCAGATGTTCTCAGACTTTATGTACTTTTCATGGGCGATTATGAAAAGGCAGCTCCGTGGAGCGAATCAAGCATCAAGGGTTGTAAGCGTTTTGTTGACAGAATCTGGGGATTACAGGATATGCTCACAGGAGGCGATAGTTACAGTGATGCTCTTTGTTCTGCATTCCATAAGACTATAAAGAAGGTTACGGAAGATATCGAGGCAATGAAGTTCAATACAGCCATAGCTGCAATGATGACTCTTATCAACGATATCTACGCAGCCGGCTCTATCAATAAGGCTGAGCTCCGTGATTTCTGTATTATGCTCAATCCCTTTGCACCTCACATTACAGAGGAACTCTACAACAACACATTCGGACAGATTCTCAGTGAGCAGAACTGGGTTGCTTATGACGAGGCTCTCTGCAAGGATGAGACAATCGAGATTGTTGTTCAGGTAAACGGAAAGCTCAGGGCAAAGCTTAATATCGTTCCTGATTCTGATAAAGATTCCGTTATTGCATCAGCAATGGCTGATGAGAAGGTAAAGGAGTCTGTTGAGGGCAAGAATATTGTTAAGCAGATATATGTACCAAATAAACTTGTTAATATTGTTGCAAAATAACGAAATTTCAAAGAGTGAAAAAAAAACTTGACAATAAAGGTAAAGTGTGATAAAATAACATTATATTATTTTAAGTATTATCTGCTGTCTTTCAGGGTATATGCTGACTGGCATCCTATGGGATGATTAGTATAGAGTTCGGGAGAGATTCCGGGCAACCTCTGAATAAGGGAGGGAAAGTTAAGTGGCAGAAGTTCGCGTTGGTAAAAACGAGTCTTTGGATACAGCTCTTAAGAGATTTAAGAGATCATGTGCAAAGGATGGCGTTATCGCTGAGGTTCGTAAGAGAGAACACTACGAAAAGCCTTCTGTAAAGCGCAAGAAGAAGTCTGAAGCAGCTCGTAAGCGCAAGTATTAATCTTGCAGACTGATCGTGCTGATAAAAGCGGGCCCTAAGGGTTCGCTTTTTCATTTATATGAAAAAATTGTAGATTATGGAGGAATTATGCGGTTTGGAATTACAGCGGCATTCCGGCGTATTACTGAAATAACACCGGATATCCTGAAAAAACTTGGAATCCGAGGTCTTATCCTCGATCTTGACAATACACTGACAACACATGATAATCCTGTTCCGGGGGATGGCGTTCTTGAATGGCTGGATATCATGAAGAAAAATAATATTATGCTGATGATAGTATCAAATAATCATTCGCCGAGAGTAAAGCCATTTGCTGATATGCTCGGACTTGATTTTGTAAGCGAAGGAAAAAAACCTCTGACAAAGGGATTCAAGGAGGCAGCGGAAAAAATGGGGATATCCAAAAAGTATATCGCTGCTGTCGGAGATCAGATATTCACAGACGTTCTCGGAGCTGGACTTTTCGGTGTAAAAATGCTCTACGTTGATCCTATTGAGCATGAAACAACTACATTTTTTAAGGTGAAAAGAAAGTGCGAAAAGCCCTTTTTACCGAGAAAATATTACAATGAACAGGAGAAAAAATCATGATAAAGAAAATTCTTGTTATCCATGGACCAAATATCAATCTTCTTGGTGAACGTGAACCGGGAATATATGGCAGTGATTCTATTGAGAATCTTAACAGCAGTATCATCGACCGTGCTCGTGATCAGGGACTTGAATGTGAGATATTTCAATCAAATCATGAGGGAGCTATAATTGATAAGCTACACGCTGCAAGAAAGAGTTTTGACGGAGTTATCATCAATGCCGGTGCTTATACACATTACAGCTATGCGATCAGGGACGCTATATCGGCTATAAAGATTCCTTGTATAGAAGTACATATCAGTAATGTTTTTGCAAGGGATGAATTCCGTTCAAAGTCGGTAATTGCACCGGTCTGCAAGGGAAGTATATGCGGCTTTGGATTCGGAAGCTATTTCCTTGCTGTACAGGCACTCGCTGAACTGTGAGGTGTGTATTTTGACAAGATTTGAACGACTCTTTCAGGAAATTGATGCCGAATGTGTTCTTATCACTTCTGATGTGAACAGGCGGTATTTTACCGGTATGAAGTCGTCTGACGGCTATATTCTGGCATTTCCTGAGAAATCATATCTGCTCATTGATTTCCGGTACATCGAAAAGGCAAGGAATACAGTCACGGATGCGGAAGTTATTGAACTTAAAAGGCTTCAGCCGCAAATGAGTGCACTGATAAAAAAACATGGAATCTCAAGAATATCTGTTGAGTCCGAAGCAATGACAATCAGAAAATTCAACAGCTTTAGGCATACGTTCCGGGAAGTTGAATTTGATGACTCTGACGCCCTCAGCAACGCAATAAAAAAACTCAGAATGACTAAGGATGACGAGGAACTCAGTTATATCAGAAAGGCTCAGGAAATCGCTGAAACTGCATTTGATGAGCTTCTTCCGTTCATCAGAGCCGGAGTTACAGAAAGAGAAATTGCACTGGAACTTAATCGTCTTATATTCCTTCATGGTGCAGAGGAGCTTTCGTTTGATACAATAGCTCTTGCCGGAGCTAATACATCCATGCCGCATGGAGTTCCTTCCGATAAAAAGGTTGAGGAGGGCGAATTTGTTCTTCTTGATTTCGGAGCAGTATGGAACGGATATCACAGCGATATGACGAGAACAGTTTGTGTGGGAAAGCCATCGAAGGAAATGGAGAAAGTATACAATATCGTCCTTGAAGCCCAGCTTGCCGCACTTGAAGCCGCAAGGGCAGGAATTACAGGCCGTGAGCTTGACAGGATTTCCCGTGATATAATAGAAAAAGCCGGATACGGCGAATGCTTCGGACATTCACTCGGTCACGGAGTCGGTATGGATATTCACGAAGCACCGAATGCATCACAGGTAAACGAGTCTCCTCTCAGCGAAGGTGCAGTCGTGACGATTGAGCCGGGAATATATCTGGCCGGAAAATTTGGTGTCAGAATTGAAGATTTTGTCATTTTAACCGAAAACGGATGCGAAAATCTGACAAAATGTGCAAAAAAATTAATATCTTTGCAATAATGTCATTTTAGGTATTGCCAAAGATAAAGAAATGTGGTAAAATATAATCATATATTATTATAGTTTAAATTATACGGAGGTATTTCTCATGATTTCAGCAGGAGATTTTAGAAATGGTGTTACTTTTGAGCTTGACGGTCAGGTAGTTCAGGTTGTTGAATTCCAGCACGTTAAGCCCGGAAAGGGAGCAGCTTTTGTAAGAACAAAGTACAAGAACGTTATTACAGGTTCAGTTGTTGAAACTTCCTTTAACCCTACTGCAAAATTCCCCACAGCTTTCGTTGAAAGAAAGGATATGCAGTACAGCTACAATGACGGCGATCTTTACTACTTCATGGATATGGAAAGCTATGAGCAGGTTCCGATCAGTGCATCTATCCTCGGAGATAACTTCAAGTTCGTTAAGGAAGAAATGATCTGTAAGATCCTCTCCTACAAGGGAACTGTATTCGGTGTTGAGCCGCCTAACTTCGTAGAGCTTGTTGTAACTCAGACAGATCCCGGTTTCAAGGGCGATACAGCTACAAATGCTACAAAGCCGGCTATCGTTGAGACAGGTGCAGAAGTAAAGGTTCCACTCTTTATCGACGAAGGAGAAAAAATCCAGATCGACACAAGAACAGGCGAGTATATGTCAAGAGCCTGATCACCTCATTAATTAATTTGCAGGAGGAATAATTATGAATCTCAATGAAAAAATGTCATATCTTCAGGGACTTCTTGCAGGTCTTGAGCTTGATACTTCAACAAAAGAAGGCAAGGCTATCACACAGATGGTAGAGGTTATGTCAGAACTCGTACTTTATGTAGACGATCTTCAGTCACAGGTGGACGAGCTTACAGAACTCTGTGATATCCTTGATCAGGATCTCGGTTCTGTTGAGGACGACTTCTATGATGACGATGAATTTGAATGCTCTGGTGACTGCGATAACTGCGATGAGGATGACTGGAGTGACGAGGACGACGATTTCGACGACTTTGATGATGAAGATGACGACGAGCTTTATGAAATTACTTGTCCTTCCTGCGGCGATACTATCCTTCTTGACGAGGGAATGCTTGAGGAGGGTTCTATAAACTGCCCCAACTGCAACGAGCTTCTTGAATTCGATTATGACGATCTCAGCATTGAGGAGATTGAGGAGCTTAATGAGGAAAGCAGTGACGCTGAGTAATTTCGTCAAAAATCCGTTTAGCGAATAATCGGTAAATAATGAAGAAAAATTAAGCCGTTTCTGATATCGTGTCAGGAACGGCTTGCGTTTTTAGGAGGAATATAAATGGAATTTATAAAATCAGAAGATATCAAAGGTCTTGCCAATCCGGGTGTTGTATCAAGACAGTTGCTTAACCCTGATAATTCCGAAAGCAGACGGGTAACTATCACAGAAGTTCATTTGGAAATAGGAGCGTGTCAGCCAAGACACACACATGATGCGTCAGAGCAGATATGGTATGCAACCAAGGGCTGCGGAAAGCTTCTCCTTGCAAATGACACTGAAAAGGAATTGGGGCAGGCGATGTTGTTCGTTTTGCCGATAAGGATGTTCATGGACTTCTTAACAATGGTGATACTGAATTTGTATATATTTCAGTGACAGCTCCGCCAATTCATTTCGGATATGCCTATAACGAAGAAAAGTAAAATATACCTGAGAAGAAGCAGCGTCTTCTCAGGGGTCTGTTATGTCAATGCAGTTGAAATGAAAGAAAAAAGGTTAAAAATGCTGGAAAACCATTGACATTTCCGGAAAATATGCTATAATAAAAGAAGTATAGCATAGACGGGATTGACTGTCTGCAAGGTGTTTCAGAGAGAAAGCGGCTGGTGCGAGCTTTTACACTAAGGATGGGTGCTGCCCCTGAGCTTCTGTGGAAAACCGCAGCGTTTTTTCTGCGTTAAGGAAAAAGAGAAAGGATTCTTCCTTTGAACTTGGGTGGTACCACGAGAGCCTTCGTCCCATAGCGGCGGGGCTTTTTTAATTAAATTTAAGGAGTAATCAATATGCAGTGGACCGGATTAAATGATCTTCGTGAAAAATATCTCTCATTTTTCGAGAGCAAGAACCATACGAGAATGGCAAGTGCTTCACTTGTTCCTCAGGGCGATAAGAGCCTTCTGCTCATCAATTCAGGTATGGCACCTCTGAAAAAATATTTCCTCGGACAGGCTGTTCCGCCTAACAAGAGAGTAACAACCTGCCAGAAATGTATCAGAACACCCGATATTGAAAGTGTAGGTAAAACGGCTCGTCACGGTACTTATTTTGAAATGCTTGGCAACTTCTCATTCGGCGATTATTTCAAGCCTGAGGCTATTGCGTGGGCATGGGAATTCCTTACAAAGACACTTGAAATTCCGGCTGAAAGACTCTGGATTACCATCTTTGAAAGCGATGACGAAGCTGAAAAGATCTGGATGGAGAACATCGGTATTCCAAAGGACAGAATTATCCGTCTCGGCAAGAAGGATAACTTCTGGGAGCACGGCTCAGGTCCTTGCGGTCCCTGCTCAGAGATTCATTTTGACCGTGGAGAAGCTTACGGTCCTTTCGAGAATTTTGAACAGGCAAGCGACTGCGATCGTGTTATCGAGATATGGAATCTCGTATTCAGCCAGTTTGACAGCGACGGCAACGGAAATTACGCTGAAATGGAAAGCAAGAACATTGATACCGGTATGGGACTTGAACGTCTTGCCTGCGTAATGCAGGGCGTTGACAATATCTTCGAGGTAGATACTGTTCAGAAAATCATGAAGCATATCTGCGGATTTGCTGGCGTAGAATATAAGAATGACGCTAAAACTGACGTTTCTCTCCGTGTTATCACAGACCATATCAGAAGTACAACATTCATGGTCGGTGACGGAATCATGCCCTCCAACGAAGGCAGGGGCTATGTTCTCAGACGTCTTCTCAGACGAGCTGCACGTCACGGCAGACTTTTAGGCATCACAAAGCCTTTTCTCTGCGAAGTTGCTGATACTGTAATCGACGAAAATGCCGGTGCATATCCTGAACTTGCAGAAAAGAGAGACTACATCAAAAAGATCATCGGTGTTGAGGAGGAGGCTTTTGCCAAGACAATTGACAAGGGTACAGAGCTTCTCAACCAGTATATGGACAAGCTTGCTGCTGAAAAGAAGAATACTCTTTCCGGCGATGACGCATTCAGACTTTCTGACACATACGGATTCCCGATCGATCTTACAATTGAGATCTGCGAGGAAAAGGGACTTGATGTCGATGTTGACCGCTTCAAGGAACTTGCTCTTGAGCAGCGTAATCTTGCAAAGGCGGATCACCTTGCAAAGGCTGGATCATCATGGGCAGACAACAGCATAAAAATTGACGCTCCTGATACAGTATTCACAGGATATACAGCATTCGAGGTAAAGGACGCTGAGGTTCTTGCAATATACAAGAATGGTATTGAGATCGAAAATGCTGTTGAAGGTGACAATGTTGTTATAGTTCTTGACATTACTCCTTTCTACGCAGAATCGGGTGGACAGACAGGTGATACAGGTGTAATTATCAATGGCGGAAGCATCGCTGCTGTTGATGATACTATCAAGTCTGAGGGACACTTCCTCCATATGGCTACTATTGAACAGGGAAGCATCTCCAAGGGTGATAAGGTTCTTGCACAGGTTGAAAAGGAACGCCGTCTCTCCATTATGAGAAACCATACAACTGCCCATCTTCTTCAGTATGCACTCCGTCAGGTACTTGGTGATCACGTTCATCAGGCAGGACAGCTTGTAAATGAAAAGGCTTGTCGTTTTGATTTTAATCATTTCAGTGCTATGACTGAGGAAGAAATCGCAAAGGTCGAGGAACTTGTAAATGCTGATATCCTCAGTGCAATTGAGGTTACAATGAACGAAATGTCTATTGATGATGCAAGAAAGCTCGGAGCTATGGCACTTTTCGGTGAAAAATACGGTGATACTGTAAGAGTTGTTACTGCAAATAATTCAATTGAATTCTGCGGAGGTACTCATGTATCAAATACATCACAGATCGGTCTTTTCAAGATTGTTTCCGAAAGCTCGGTAGCTGCCGGTGTACGCCGAATTGAAGCTGTTACAGGTTCCGGAGTACTTGCACTTCTTGGTGAATACAAGAACACGGTTCTTCGTGCTGCAAAGGCACTCAAGGTTTCAAATCCTGCGGAGCTTCCTGAAAAGTGTGCTTCTGCAGCAACCGAAATGAAGGAAAAAGACAAGAAGATAGAAAGCCTTACACAGCAGATTGCCAATGCAAAGGTAGCTGCAATATTCGACGGTGCAGAGGATATCAACGGAGTAAAGGTAGTTTCTGCTATGATGACCGGTGTTACTCCTGACGCACTCAGAAAGCTCGGCGATGGTGCAAAGGATAAGGCAGAACCAGTTATAGCTCTTTTTGCCGGAGTTGACGGCGATAAGGGTACATTCTACTGCGTATGCAATGCCGGAGCTGTTGAAAAGGGTGCTCACGCCGGAAAGATCGTTCAGAGAATTGCTGCCATCACAGGCGGTAAGGGCGGCGGACGTCCTGACAGTGCAATGGCTGGTGTCGGAAAAACATATATGGTCGATGAGGCTCTTATGTCATTTGAGTCTATCGTTAAGGAATTTATAGGCTGAGGAGAATGAAAAATGGATTGTTTATTCTGTAAAATTGTTGATGGAGATATACCAAGCACAAAGGTGTATGAGGATGAGTATGTATTCTGTTTCAAGGATATTGCTCCGATAGCACCTGTACATTATCTCATTATACCTAAGGCACATATAAGCGGAGCAGATCAGATCACTGAGGAGAATTCTTCTTTAGTTGCAAAGGTATTTGAAGCTGCTGCAAAGATTGCAAAGGCTGAGGGGATCGGAAGCTACCGTATTATCACCAACTGCGGCGATGATGCCGGTCAGACTGTAAAGCATCTTCATTTCCATCTGCTCGCCGGAGTAAAAATGGGATGGGGACCTGAATCACTCGGAAAGACTGAATAATGAGGAGGCGGATTATGAACTCCTATAAAATGACAATAGCAGGGCTTGAGAGGGAACTTCCTCTATGCCCTCTCAACGAAAAGCTTGATATTGCGGCATTTATCATGTTCTCTGACACAGAGCTTACTGTTGCTGCTTCAGAAGAACTGCTGAAGAAATGTCCGGATTTTGACGTTATCCTTACTGCTGAGTCAAAGGGTATTCCGCTTGCTTATGAGATGTCAAGGCAGTCCGGAAAGCCTTATGTTGTGGCAAGAAAGTCGGTCAAGCTTTATATGACAGAGCCTGTTTCGGTTACTGTAAAATCAATAACTACTGCCGCTGAGCAGACGCTTTATCTCTCACAGGAGAAGGCTATTATGCTCAGGGGAAAACGTGTGCTTCTTGCCGATGACGTAATAAGCACCGGAGAATCCATTGCGGCTCTTGTAAAGCTTACAGAAGCGGCAGGTGGTGAAATAGCCGGAAAAGCAGCTGTTCTTGCAGAGGGCGATGCGGCTGACAGGGAGGATATAACCTTCCTTGAAAAGCTGCCTTTATTCTTCAAATAAGGTGTGAATTATCATGAAGCGAAAAATGATTGGTGCTGCTGCGGCTTATCTGGCAGGATTGTTTTTCGCTTCATTTTTTACAGGGATAATATCTGCTGTTATTTTTCTTTTTCTTGTGATCCTTATACTTGCCGGCGGAATCAGAGGAAAGGATCTGGTAATGCTGCTTGTATTCTTCACCGCAGCCTTTACTGTTTCAAAGGTATACAGACATTACGGCTATGACAGAATAGCTTCATATTCGGGAAGAACAGCCGATTTCAGCGGAAGAATCGTGGGTATTGAAAGCTATGCCGGCGATTTTGCAATGTATACCATAGAGGGAGAGCTTGACGGCATTGAAGATGTAAGAATCACATATTTCGGCAGTACACTTAATGCCGGATACGGTGATATACTGAATCTTAAGGGATGTAAGTTCTCGATGCATAAAAATGATTATGTGTTCAGGAACAAGGATATCTTCATGTCAGAGAATATTTTTCTGAGTGCTGATTATCCTGAGAGCGTCAGTGTGGAGAAAACACATTCAAATAAGCTGAAAAATGCTCTTATGGATTATCGTGAGGATATAATGTCACGATTCCGGAGCAGTATGGGCGGAAAAACTGGTAATTTTCTCGGAGCGATGATATTCGGTGAAAAAAGAGGATTTGATCCGGACATGAGAACATCGCTGAGCATGAGTGGCATTGGTCATGTAATGGCTGTATCAGGACTTCATATTTCGATAATAGCCGTAATGCTTATGACGATTTTCAGCAGACTCCGGCTGGGACGATTAATTCCCTTTATCCTGATGAATTTTCTGCTGGTTCTTTTCATTACCATGGCGGAATGGCCTGTATCTGCGGTAAGAGCATTGATAATGGCAGATTTCGTCTATTCTGCGAAACTCTTCAGACGTCAGAGTGATACATTGAACTCACTTGCAGGAGCTGTTCTTGCTATATGTATTGCAAATCCCTTTGCAGTATACAGCAGTGGATTTCTTATGTCTGTAACAGCGGCATTCGGAGTAGGTGTATTCGGACCGTATATGACAAGAAATTTCACAGGAAGCAGTATAGTCAGAAGCTTCCTGATAATGGTGTGTACAAGTCTCTGTATCTTTCCTTTGACAGTAAAATATTTCGGGGAAACCTCTCTCATATCTCCGGTAACAAATCTGATTTTACTGCCGCTTTGCTCGGCTGCACTTATTATCGGAGTATTTTATGTGATGACAGGCGGAATACTGCCTGTACTCGAAATAGCAGAATACCTTCTTCATCCTGTAATTGATATTATGAATTTCATATCAGAGAGCAGAATTGTATATTTCTGCTGTTGCGGAGAAAACACAGCAGAGATTATTTTTGCTCTTGCTGCGGCTGTTGTTGTGATTCATGTGTTGTATAACAACAGAGCATTTACTGCTTTGGCAATGGCAGCAGCATTCTGTTCCGCTATGATATTCACTGCCGTTACAGGGAAAAAGACGTATGATTCATTCAGAATAGCGTTTCTCGGCAAAGGAAAGAATACGGCAGCAGTTGTATCATATAAGGGAGTAACAAAGATTTTTGATCTCAGCGGATACTATAACAGTCCGGTATACGTCAGGAAATATTTTTCAGAAAACGGGTTATCTTATGCAGATATCATCTTTCTTTTTGAAAACGAGCCTTCTCAGTATGCCGCATATATTTCTGAGCTTGCACCATTAAATGCAGGCAAGTGGTATAACTACGATGATTTATATGCTGCCGGAGAAAATTTGATTTCTGCCGGTGAAGAAATATGCTTCTCAGGCGACGGTATGGAAATACTCTGTCGGAGTAACGCATTATCCGTTAAATTCTGCGGAACTGAAATCACAATTGAGCCTTCTGGAAACAGAGGAGCATTTGTTGTAAACGGAGACGTGTTGACGCAGGGTATACTGATAGATAAGGAAGAAAATTCCGGCTTGAATAATTTTGAGATTACGCTGTCCGGAGATGGCGGTTATGAATTCAGGAGGCTGTGATGGCATATACTGATGCGAAAACAATAAAAACGCAGCTCAGAAAGGGCGAGCTGTGTAATCTGTATTATATTTACGGAGAGGATATCAGCGGCGTTGAAAAGCTGACATCTCAGATTATAAAAACGGCTTTGGGGGATAATGAGGATTTTGCACTCAGCCGTCTTAGCGGAAAAAAGCTTGATATTTCGGAATTGCGTGATCTTATGGAAATGATTCCGATGATAGCGGAATATAATTGTGTACTTATAAACGATTATAATTGCGAGGAGCAGCGAGAGGAAACAACGAAGCAGCTTGTGGAAGTTCTCAAAAGCATTCCGCCGATGACAATATTAATAATGAATGTTACCGGTTTTGAGATAAAGACAAAGTTTGATTATAAGACGAAAAGCCGTGTGATTGCAGACAAGAACAAGAAGATTGCTGATGTTATAGCGAAGAATGGTGCCGCTGTCTGCTTTTCTCTGAAAACTCCGCAGGAGCTTGCAAAGGATATTTCGGCTGCTGTATCATCACGGGGCGGAGCGATATCCCTTGACAATGCCCGTGAGATTGCAGAACGATGTCTGTGTGATCCGCTTGTCGCTGAAAATGAAACGGATAAGCTGTGTTCGTATGCTCAGGGGAGAGAGATTACCTATGAAATGATTGATTCCATGGTGCATCGTCAAACGGGAGTAACTGTATTCAGGCTTGCCGATTCTGTTGCGGCGTTTGACGGAAAACAGGCGTTTGAAGCTCTTGATGAACTGATGCAGTCGAAGGAAAACAGAGGCTCAGTTCTTGCAAGCATCACCAATTCGTTTCTTGATATGTACCGTGTTCTGATGGCGAAGCAGTCCGGACATACTGCTTCGGAGGTAGTTCAGGATTTCGGATATTTCAATAGAGCGTTTGTTATTGAAAAGATGTACCGTTCACCTTCAAGGATAAGTCTTGCACGTCTGAGAAGTTGTCTTGCAATACTCCGTGATACGGCAATGACGCTCAATTCGACCGGCGGAGATGAAAAGATTGTTCTTGAGCAGGCAGTTACAAAAATGCTTGCACTGAAAAACTAACGGTGGTAATATGATAAAAATTAATCAGGCTGTGATTGTCGAAGGAAAATACGATAAGATCAAGTTGTCGTCAATAATAGACGGAATAATAATAGTTACAAACGGATTCAGGATTTTCAAGGATAAGGAAAAGCTGGAGCTTGTACGTTATTATGCTTCAACGACAGGAATAGTAATTCTTACTGATTCCGACAGTGCAGGAAGAAAGATACGCGGATATATAAAAGGATCAGTAAAAGGTGGAGATATTCGCAATGTGTATATACCCGATATTCTTGGTAAGGAAAAAAGGAAGGAAAAACCTTCTGCTGAGGGCAAGCTTGGTGTTGAAGGCATGGATGCAGAAATTCTTCTCGAAGCCTTTGAGAAGGCAGGAATAACTGCTTCTGAAAGTTCGGGAAAGGGTGATATATCAAAGCTGACTTTGTTTGAGTATGGACTAAGCGGTTCGGATAACAGCAGTTTTCTGCGTGAGCGTCTCCAGAAAAGTCTCGGACTGCCTTCGGTAATGTCAGCCTCATCTCTTGTTGAGGTACTCAATACAATGATGACCGCTGATGAACTAAGACAGCGGATTACAGAGATAAAGGAGGAATTCAATGATATATAGCAGTCTGCTGTTCATATATGTATTTTTTCCATTTTCTCTGCTTGCATATTATGTTACTCCTGCAAAGTACAGGGATGTCACGCTTCTTGTGCTGAGTATGATTTTCTGTGCTATGAATGGTGTGGGTTTTCTCATCTTCATGACAGTATACACAGCAATGAATTTTGCTGCCTGTCATCTGGTTGGAAAATACAGAAAAAATAAAGGGATGGCCAGAAGCATCATGATACTTGCATTGGTGCTTGATATATCTGCTGTATTTGTATTCCGCAGTGATTTTTTCATTGCATACAGGGAATTGCTGTCAATTCCGGAAGAATTTTTTCCAGTGGGGATATCGTTTTTTACACTTTCAGCAGCGGGAATTCTTGCCGATGTATATACTGGAAAGACAAAGCATAACAGGAATTTTGTGACCTTTGCTTTATATATTATATTTTTCCCACGTCTTATTATTGGAACTCCGCTGAGATATTCAGGTTTCCGGAGAATGTTACACAGTCAGCACACCGGACTTGCCGATATAGGGACAGGAATTACATTTTTTGTAAAGGGATTTGCCAAAAAAGTCATAGCAGCCGATAGTCTTTATGCTCTTTATAGTGCATCTGTAAGCGTTGATATCGGGGAAATGCCGGTACTTACAGCGTGGCTCGGAGCTGTTTCGTATCTGCTGAGTTTTTACTTCACTCTATCCGGATTCTCCGATATGAGTGCGGGAATATCACGCTGTTTTGGCTTCAGGATACCAAAGAACTTCAATTATCCGATATTCAGCCAGAATGTGAGGTGCTTTACTGCCCGCTGGCATATACAAGCGTCACAGTGGTTCAGACAGTATATTGCAAAACCTCTTTATTCAATATCAGATATCAGGCTGTATAAGGATATCGTACTTATTGCAGTTGGAGGATTGATTGGCTTCTGGTATACATTTGACGCAGGCGGTACGATATGCGGAATAATATGGGGAATAGCCATAACGGCAGAAACATATTTTATCAAGGATAAGCATCTTCAGGCGACAGGAAGATTATACACTTTTATTATAGCTGTAATCTGTACAGTATTCATGGCAGGCGAAAGCTCTGCCTATTCGATAAAATACCTTTTCGCCATGATTGGCGGAAACAGGGTTCTTGCTGATTCACAGTCGCTGTATCTTCTGAAATCCTATGTTCTTATTCTTATTGTAAGTATATATACAGCCGCAAGCTTTTTCAGAAATATTATTGTTCGTTCACGAATGAAGAAAGTACAGAATATCATTACGGCACTTTCGCCGGTAATCGTAATTTCAATGATGATTCTCTGTACAGTTCTTATTTCGTACCGTGGAAGCTCGGAGATTCTTCTGCTTAAAATGTAGGAATATCCGGTGATGCGGAAGTTGCAGGAAGTCTCCGGCATATATTGTCTGCTGAAATTGTGATAAGGAGGGAATTATGAAAAATACGGTCAATAAAATAACCGCAGTAATCATGCTGATATATATATCGGCTGTTATGTTTTTTATTTTCTTTGGGAAAAGCAGCGGTGTACCGATATACGGTGACAAGACTGATAAAGAAAAAGCTTTTTCTCTTTCTGGAATAATGAACGGAAAATTCGGCAAATATATTTCTGAGCGTATTTCAACGGATTTCCCTGCACGCAATCACATGATTTCAGTCGATTCCGGAATAAGATCGGCTTTTACGGAAAATATCGTAAACGGTGTATATGTGGATGAAAAGATGCTTCTTAATGCTGAGATATCAGACAGAGGCACAACGAGTGAGAATGCCGCTATAATCAACAGATTCTGTTCAGAATATGACGGTACTGTTTATTTTACTGCAGTTCCGACATCATCGGGGGTATATGACAGTTATTTTCCGGAATATCTCCGTAAAAATACGGAAAGTATGCAGATAAACAGTCTGTATAGTGAACTTGATGAGAATATACGCGATATAGACGCATATAATATTTTGAAAATGCTGAATGAAAACTATATCTACTACCGAAATGATACAAAATGGACGAGTTACGGAGCATACTGCGTATATAGAACAGTCATCCAGAAACTCGGATTCAGCCCTACGGCTTACGATAAGTACACCATAGATCATGTAGCCGACGATTTCAGAGGAAATCTGTATGAAAGGACGTTTTATTCCGATGTAAAACCTGATATAATTGATATATACAGATATCCTGATGGTGCAGAGATACTCAGTTGCACCGGCTGTGATAACGATCTGAAGAGCTTTTCAGGTGAGCTTTATGATAAATCGCTTCTTGAATCAGGAGATATGTATGATATGTATCTCGGAGAGAAGCGTCCGCTTGTGAAGCTGAGAACAACGGTCAACAATGAAAGAAAGCTTCTCGTGATAAAGGACAGCTTTGCCGATTGCTTCATACCGTTTCTCACGCAGCATTACAGCGAAATAGATGTAATAGCTCCGGAATATATGGAAGGCTCTGTTGAAAAATATGTTGATCCCGCGAACTATGAGCAGATACTTTTTCTGTTCGGAATAGACAGTATGGATGATGAAAATTTATTTGATGTACTGGTAACACCGCTGGAAGAAAGGAAGTCGGAATGAAAGCACTTGTTACAGGAGCTACCTCCGGTATAGGAAAAAAGATAGCTGAAAAGCTCAGTGAAAGAGGCTGGGAGCTTATTCTCACAGGACGTAATGAAAAAATACTGACAGAAATGAAAAATTGCCTTGGGAATACCGAAATAATTACTGCGGATTTCTCAGAAAGAAAAGATGTTTACAGAGTTTATGAATTCTGTAAGGATCGTGATATTGATATGCTTGTAAACAATGCAGGCTTCGGTGTGTTCGGAAAATTTGCGGAAAACGATCTTGATAAGGAACTTGAAATGATGGAGGTCAATATAACTGCTGTTCATATACTTATGAAGCTTTTTCTCCGTGACTTCATAAAACGTGATAGTGGAATAATCCTGAACGTGGCGTCTGTGGCCGGATTTATGCACGGACCTCTTATGTCGGGATATTATGCTTCAAAGAATTATGTACTTAGGCTTTCAATGGCTGTTCATGAGGAACTCCGTCGTGAAAAATCAAATGTAAGTATCACCGTGCTTTGTCCGGGACCGGTGAATACCTGCTTCAACAGCCGTGCCGGAGTAAATTTCAGTGCAAAGCCAATTTCTGCTGATCAAGTTGCGGAGTACGCACTGAAAAAGGCGTTTGCCGGAAGCCTTCTTGCTGTTCCGGGACTTACAACAAAGTTGTGTGCTTTCAGTCAGCGTTTTGCACCGTATAAGCTTCTGTCATCGGTGGTATATAATGTTCAGCACGCAAAGAAATCGTCTGATGAGAAAAAAAAGTAACGAAGCCATGAATGATGTAAGCTATCGTGTGGCACTGGGCGGTATAGTATCAGCGTTGTGTCTTCTGACAATGTTTCTTGCCGGAATCATTGCACCATTGTATATATTATTCCCGATGATCGCCGGTGTACTGATGATGATAATTGCTGTTGAGGTCAGCCGCAGCTGGGCACTGCTTACCTACATAGCAGTAAGCCTGCTGTCATTGCTGATTACATTCGATAAGGAAGCGGCGCTGCTGTTTATTCTGTTCTTCGGACATTATCCCGTTCTCAGGATGTATCTTGGCAGAATAAGATTGAAATTTCTGAGAAGGCTTGTAAAGTTTATTATTTTCAATATCTGTATAATCGCATATTTCTATACAACGGTATATGTTTTTGGTCTTGACCAGATGCTCACGGAAATGGGCGATTTCGGAAAATACGGCGGATATATCATGCTTGTCGCTGCGGATGTCATTTTTGTACTGTATGATTACAATCTTACATTTCTTTATAAATCATATTGCAGAAGCTTTCTTCCAAGGCTGAGAAAAAAACGGTAAGTTTTTGTTGACAAAATCATAATATTTGTTGTATAATAAATATGTATATTCAAACAAAAACAGTCTTTATATAAATGGAGGATTTATTATGTGTGGAATAGTTGGCTTTACGGGAGTCTCACAGGCAGCACCTATACTTCTTGACGGACTTTCAAAGCTTGAATACAGAGGATATGACTCCGCCGGAATTGCTGTTCTGGATGAAAACGGAGAAACAGAAGTAGTCAAGGCAAAAGGAAAGCTTATTGTACTTAAAAAGATGACTGATAACGGTAATGCTGTAAGCGGAAGCTGCGGAATCGGTCATACAAGATGGGCTACGCATGGCGAGCCTTCTACTCTCAATGCACACCCCCACAGCAGCGACGATTCCAACGTTATTGCAGTACATAACGGAATTATCGAAAATTATCATGAGCTGAGGGAAAAGCTTCTCAAGAGAGGCTACGAATTCAGATCACAGACAGATACTGAGGTGGCAGTAAAGCTTATTGACTACTACTATAAAAAGTATAATCTTGGTCCTGTTGACGCAATCTGCCGTGCAATGGTACGTATCAGGGGTTCGTATGCTCTCTGCGTTATGTTCAGAGATTATTCCGGTGAGATCTATACAGCCCGTAAGGACAGTCCCATGATTATCGGAGTATCTAACGGAGAAACATACGTTGCGTCTGATGTTCCGGCAATACTTAAATATACAAGAAATGTATATTATATCGGCAATATGGAAATTGCCAGACTTGAGAAGGGTAACGTTACTTTCTACAATATTGACCGTGAGGAAATTCAGAAGGATATCGTTGAAATCAAGTGGGATGCCGAAGCAGCTGAAAAGGGCGGTTATGAGCATTTTATGCTTAAGGAAATCTACGAGCAGCCAAAGGTTGTAAGAGATACAATCAATTCCGTTGTAAAGGACGGTAAAATTGATTTCAGTAAAATTGGTCTTACTGATGAAGAAATGAACAGGATCAGCCAGATATATATTGTTGCCTGCGGTTCGGCATATCACGTTGGAATGGCAGTACAATATGTAATTGAAGATCTTACTTCACTTCCTGTAAGAGTAGAGCTTGCATCTGAATTCCGGTACAGAAAGATGACTCTTGCAAAGGATAGTCTTGTTATTATAATAAGTCAGTCGGGAGAAACAGCCGACAGTCTTGCTGCTCTAAGAGAAGCAAAGGATAAGGGAATAAAAACACTTGGCATTGTAAATGTAGTTGGTTCGTCGATTGCCCGTGAAGCAGATAATGTTTTCTATACACTTGCCGGACCTGAGATTTCTGTTGCAACTACAAAGGCATACAGCACACAGCTTATAGCCGGATATCTTCTTGCTATCCAGTTTGCTCTTGCGAGAGGAGAAATATCCGGAGAAAAGTGTACGGAAATGTTAAATGAGCTTAACACTATTCCCGATAAAATTGAAAAGATTCTTGAGGATAAGGAAAGAATTCAGTGGTTTGCAAACAAGCTTGCCGGTTCAAAGGACGCTTTCTTTATCGGCAGAGGTATTGATTATGCAATCAGTCTTGAAGGAAGTCTCAAGATGAAGGAAATCAGCTATATCCATTCTGAGGCATACGCTGCCGGAGAGCTTAAGCATGGACCTATAAGCCTGATCGAGGATGGAATTCTTGTAATCGGTGTTCTTACACAGCAGGAACTCTATGAAAAGACTGTCAGCAATATGGTAGAGGTAAAGAGCCGTGGAGCTTCTCTTATGGGACTTACCACATATGGCAATTACAGCATGGAGGATACTGCTGACTTTACGGTTTACATTCCGCATACAGATCCTCATTTTGCAGGAAGTCTGTCGGTTATTCCGCTTCAGCTTTTAGGCTATTATGTTTCTGTTGCCAAGGGATATGATGTTGATAAGCCGAGAAATCTTGCAAAGAGTGTTACAGTAGAGTAAATTAAAGGCGGTCAGTTCAGTCTGACCGCCTTTTATATTTCAGTCCATGAATATCTGGCAAAGTCTGGAACATCGCCTATGATAACCGTTTCAGCAAGCAGGAATTCAAATTCCATTTCAGTAGAAAATGAATATATCGGGAGAGATGATTTTATTTCTGTCCGTACAACTGCGGATATCCGGTGTGTTGTCTGATTGATTCCGGCGTTGTCGAAAGTACTTTTCAGACGGACGGAAATTTTTTCCGCAGGGCAGATTCTTATTTTGATATCAGGACCTTTTCCGGCAAGCATATACGAGCCGGTAAGATCGCCTGCTGATATTCTGTGAGTTGAATCAGACATCCGGCTGAATTTTTTTCGTATAAGGATAATGAGTTCTGACTGAACACGATTGATATTCGAGGGGATAGCTTCAATTGATACCGGACTGCCGTTTTCATCGTAGAGAACAGCGGCGAAATCGCTGTATGTAAATTGATTTTTGTTCAGGTATTCATTCACGGATTCAGATACAGCCTTTTCAGCAGTTGTACGGGCGAAGTATTCCGCTTGTGCAGCGGCAGCAGGACGCAGAGCCTTATCTGTTTTTATAATGCAGATAAATAGCATAACTATTATTAAAATAAAAATTGCGGTTCCGAGAATAGTCCGGAGCTGTTTTTTTCTGTGTTTTCTCTTTCTCATAGTGTGCCTCCGTTCAGATTCTTATTATATTATATTCTTTATAGGGGATTTCTGTGACAAGTTCATAGAATTTTTGTTTACAAATAAAGATTCGTATGTTATAATTAATATATATAATGTACGGGAGGAATAAAAATGAATACCATTTTAAAAAAAATGATTTCCGTGACATCGGCAGTATCAGTAACATCATTGCTATGTCTTACAGCGGCTTCAGGCACCGTTGATAAGACATCTGACTGGGACGAGTCATTGGTTAGAAGCATGAATACACCATCATTATCAATGGCACTGCCGGAATTTGTGCATATACATGATGGAAGCGGGATTTCTGTGGAACCCATGGCTCCCCGTGTGGATTCAGACGTAATATCTGTATATAGAGGAAGCCATGCCATGCCGTCATCGTTTGATCTGCGTGAAGCGTCCGGTATGACGAGCGTAAAAAATCAGGGAGCGTACGGAACCTGTTGGGCACATTCCTCTGCGTCGAGTGCGGAAAGCGGAATCCTGAGCAGTAATCCGACGGTTGACCTTTCCGAATTGCACACTGCATATTTCACATATTATGGTGAAGATCAGGTGGATCCCAAATCTGAAAAAATCAGTGATATTCTCAATAAGGGCGGCAATATCTATGCTGTATCAAATTTGTGGGCACAGTGGATAGGTCCGGTTTATGAGGAAAAAATGCCATATGGCGATCATTCAGTATTTGATGTAACTGAAAAGCTCGAAAAACTTAAGGCAGACAGTGACTATCATCTCGAAAACGTGTATATGTTTAATTACAACAGCGACAGATCGAATTTTGATGATGTAAACAACACCATAAAGGAGTTCGTTTATAACGGTCAGGGTGTTGATGTATCGTTTTACAGTGAGCAGTCGGTGACTTACAATTACAGCTATAATACTTCAAATTCAAGCAGACCGCCGCGATTTGCTGATCATGCCGTGACTATCTGCGGCTGGGATGATAATTTTCCGGCAAGTAAGTTCAGAAATTCGCCGGCGGGCAACGGCGGATGGCTTGTTAAGAACAGTTGGGGATCCCATTTTGGAGAGGAGGGCTACTTATGGATTTCGTATTACGATAAGTCGCTTGTAGATTTCGCAATTTTCGATCTTGGAGATAAGGAAAATTATGACAATATTCATCAGCATGATACATTTGTGTATACAAATACAATGTCAGCTCATATTGATGCGTCCCCGACGCTTCCTTCGTACATGGCGAATATATTTACATCTGCTTCCGGTGAGGAGATAGGGGCGATTTCCACATATTTTACAACGGTAGGAACTGAGTATGAGGTGACGGTATACAGCGGTCTGAAGGATCCTTCTGATCCGACTTCTGGAACAGAAAAAACTGTTGCGTCGGGAGTGAGCAGCTTTACAGGATATGAGACGATTGATTTTGATGAAAGCGTCTGGGTTGAATCGGGTGATTTCAGCGTAGTTGTAAAGCTCTTCTGTCCCGATACGCCGTATGTGATCCCTGTTGAGACAAGTTTGTATGCTGAGAATAAGAATAATGGTACTATAACAGATCTTAGTACTTTTACTTCAAAGGAAAGAATTGAAGTGAATACAGGAAAGAACGAAAGTCTTTACAGTCCTGATGGAGTCAATTGGGGCGATTCGGGCTGTGAGATATACGAATATACCGATGAGGAAAAAGAATTTCTGTTAGAAGGTCTTAAGGCAGAGCTCTTTGACGGTCTTGAGGAAAATGATACAAAGCTTCTTGCCGAAGCACAGCAGATTTTTGATTCCTATACAAAAATTTTTGAGGTCAGCGATCTGAAAATAATATCCGGAAACATATCAATGAAGGCATTCGGAAACAATGCGGCATCTGTGGAGTTTTCCCATATTTCCGGAGAAGTTTCGTCTGATGAAGCTGTAACCCTCAGTACTCCCAGCGGCGGGGAGATATTGGTATCTATCAACGGAAGTGAATATCAGCCGTATACCGGATCAATTTCAGTTACGGAGAAAATGACAATATCTGCAACAACAGATAAAATCAATTTTACGGAGCGTACATATGAGCCGGCAACTGCACAGTTTTTCGATCTGTGCTATATGACAGAAGAAGGATACAGAACAGATACAAAAAGTGCAAAGAGAATAAGTAAAAGCGAATATATAATTGAACTTACCGGTACAGATACAAATCTGTGTTTATATCCTCTGACAGACGCCGACATTACTATGAATGGTGAAAAGATAGAAAAATATGAACAGACAGATAATATAGAGGTAAACTACGGTGAAACCGAGATTATTTTTGAGCTGTCGAAGGAAAACGCACTTGATAATACTGTAAAGCTTGTAGTAAAAAAATTACCTGTTGAAATTAATCTGACAAATGAAACTCTGAAATATACAGGTGCAGATTATGTATATGCTGCTGACGGCACCGAGATTCCCGATAATTCGTATATCGGACATCTTGCCGGACAGACAGTATACGCTTCGGTGGGGCTTGAAAATGTAGAATATGTACTTCCGGAAAGAAATCAGATTCCGGATCTGGAGCTGAATTATTACTTTGAGACGCTTGGATTTATTCCGAATGAAACGGCAGAGCTTTTGGAGTATTCAGTAAAAGAAAAGCCGTCAAACGGAGATTATATAAGTGCTGAAGGTCGTTTGCTTGACGGAACATGGATAAATTCCGGCATGGTAATGAATAAGGCGTTTGCTATAATTCCCGGAGAGACTGTTACGCTCAGGGTGGCAGCAGGAAACGGTAAATTCAAGAGCAGTCCGGCAGTTTTTGAAATTCCATCAGCACCAGAAGCTCCAACAAAAATACCAGAATATACAATAAGTGGTGACGAATGTACGATCAGTGATTTCAGTTATGAAATCGCATCTCCAAAGGCAGTGGAATTATCTTCAATTGAGAAGCTTGCCTCAAAATGGGGATATAGCGATATCAAGCAGTATGAGGAATTGATGAAGAAGCGAATGCAGGCAACTGACACCGATACTGTAATAAGGTATATCAATGCTGAATGGGATATCAGTGCTGAATGTACGGATGGAAACAAGCTTGCTGTAAGATACAGTGCAACCGATAGTTCTTTTGCCTCAAAGAGCGTTTATATTGATCCTACGGCTCAGGAAATTCTTATGGGCGATGTAGATGGTGACGGAATAATTACAGGATCTGACGCTACGCTTGTTCTGAGACATTACACGCTGATATCTTCCGGAAACGAAGGGAATCTTGCAGGAAAATCACTTGAAGTAGCAGACTACGACAGGGACGGAATAATTACAGGCTCAGATGCAACATTGATACTGGTGCTTTATACGAAGATTTCGTCAGGAATAAATGTCGGAGAATAATAAAATGATAATGGTTTAACAATATTGAACAAAAAAACCATATTTCTTTACGGATTATTTTAATTGTATGTGCGATAGCAATAAAATAAAGGGGGATGTTTTGTATAATTAATAAAATAGGTGTTACCGATTTGTAATTTTTGAAATTTGAAGTTATTAATTGTATTAATATTACTGAAAAAATAATGTTGAAAGTATACGTTACGCACAAAAAATATTAAAGAACGATACAAAGCATTGACTTTGACAAAAAAATAGGGTATATTTGATATTACAAAAGGCAATTATGCTTGTATACTCTGTACAAGTCTGGGTTTATAACCGCACTCTGACGGAAACAGGGTTGAAAGCACATGGCAAGTCTGTGTGGTATTTCCGTGATTGCTTGAAGTTACATTGACAATGTGTCGGTGTAATGCACTGGCAAAGTAGGATCCGGAAAACGGAGAGTACATTTTCCGGACTTATGCGGTCTGAAAAATCCGGTGCGGAAAAAATATCCAAACATATTATACTTCAAATTGAGTATAATATACATATTTAAGGAGGAAAATTCTTATGAACACACTTAAGAAAACTTTAGCTTTAGTAGCTACACTTGCAATGGCTTCTACTGCATTCGTTGGATGCGGCAAGGACGACTCCAGCTCAGATTCAAAGGCTGATGACACAAAGGTACAGACGCTGCAACAGATGCAGCAACAGACGCTGCAACAGATGCTGCAACAGACGCTGCAACAGATGCTGCAACAGATGCTCCTTCAGCTCCTACTGGCGGTAACTCCACAGAAGTTGGTGCTGTAAAGCTCGCAACAGGCGGCGACAAATTCACAGTTGTTGCTTGGAACCCTGATGACGTTCCTGCTCTTATCGATGCTTGGACAGCTGAGGAGGGCTACGACAAGGAAAAGGTTAATTTCGTTAACTTCGGCTGCGGCGGCGGCGATGCTCCTGAAAAGTATGACAACCTCTTCAAGTCAGGTGACGACATCGACGTATTCTTCTGTGAAGCTGACTGGGCTCTCAGATATATCAACGATGATACAAAGACAGCTGCTCTTGAGGATCTCGGATTCACAGACGCTAACTTTGCTGATCAGTTCGCTTACACACAGGAAATCGGTAGAGCTACTTCCGGTAAGAACGCTGGTAAGATGGTAGGTTCTTCATGGCAGGCAGCTGCAGGCGGATTCGCTTACAGATCTGACCTTGCAGAGCAGTACCTCGGCGTTAAGACACCTGAAGAGATGCAGGCTAAGATTGAAGGTTGGGACAACTTCGTAGCTGCTGCTACAACAGTTGCTGAAGCTTCTGGCGGTAAGGTTGCTCTCGCTGACTCTCTCGGTGGTATGTGGCAGGTATTCGCTGCTAACAGAACAACACCTTGGGTTGTTGACGGACTTCTCGAAATCGACGATTCCTGCAAGGTATTCGCTGATTACGCTAAGACACTCTGGGACAACGGCGGTGTAACACACAACAGCCAGTGGTCTGATGGTTGGATTCCTGCTGGTAAGGATGGCTCATGCATGGGTTACTTCGTATCTACATGGGGCTTCGGTGAGCAGGCATTCTTCGGCCAGGCTTCTTCTGAGTCCTACGGTAAGTGGGCACTTTGCCAGGGTCCTGACAGCTACTTCTGGGGCGGTACATGGATTGTTGTAAATCCTGGTACAGACAATGCTGAGGAAGCTCAGAGCTTCATTCTCCAGTCTACTGTAAAGCAGGATGCTATGAAGTCATTTGCTATCAGCAAGCCTGAGTATGTAAACAACATGTCTGCTATGAAGGAAATCGTTGACAATAATGAGAACCCCAACAAGTTCGTTACAGACAACCTCGGCGGACAGAACTACTTTAAGGTTCTCAACGACAACGTTCTCGCTATCGATATTAAGGATCTTATCACACCTTACGATGCAACAGTTAAGAGCACATTCCTCGATGCTGTAACTAAGGAATACTGCCAGAACGGTGCTTCTTGGGACGATGTACAGCTCAAGGTTATTACAGACGTAACAGCTGCAATCCCCGAACTCGCTTAATTGATATAACAGTTGATTCAGTAATTGACTAATTTAAGGATAGTTGCCTGTGGATTGATTCTGCAGGCAGCTATTCGTAATTTCAAAACTATTTCACGAGAGGGTGTGTAGCTATGGCATCAGCAGCCCAGAGAAGAATTAAATCTATAAGCTATGCTAAGTATGGCTATATATTTATTCTTCCGTTTTTTCTTGTTTATTTCTTTTTTCAGTTCTATCCTTTGATTAATACTTTTGTACTTAGTTTTAAGGGAAATGATTCTGAAGGTGACAAATTTGTTGGCTTAGACAACTATAAGGCTATTCTATTTGAAACAGAAGTTGATGACGAGATTCTTCTCAGAACATCTCCTAAGCTTGAAGGTGTGTCTGGTGAAGAAAAAAAGGCATTAATTAAAGCAGAGCAGGATAAGCAGGCAATACAGTCTCAGCATGAATTTTTCAAAAAATCTTTTGGAAATACACTGATTCTTTGGTTTGGTAACTTCATTCCTCAGATTATTCTGTCTCTTTCTCTTGCCGTTTGGTTTACAGATGCAATGCTTAAAATTCCTGGAAAAGGCTTCTTTAAGATAGTCATGTATATGCCAAATATCATCACAGCTGCTTCAGTAGCTGTATTGTTCCTTTCACTTTGTTCTGAAACAAAGTATGGTGCTTTTAACCAGATTTTACATAGCTTCGGTGTTGTTGAGGATATTGAGTCCAATAATTCAAAGGACTTTGTAAGATTTGTTTCAGGTACTTGGGAACCAAGATTTGTTATTATGTTTATCCAGACATGGATGTGGTTTGGTAATACTATGATCATGCTCATGTCCGGAATCATGGGTATTAACCCTTCACTGTTCGAAGCAGCAAGCATCGACGGTGCAAGCAGCGGACAGGTATTCAGAAAGATTACTCTCCCGCTTCTCAGCCCTATCATGGTTTACACTCTTGTAACATCTATGATCGGTGGTCTTCAGATGTTTGATATTCCTTTCCTCTTCCACAAGGGAACAGGTATCAGTAGTATCAACCCGAATGTTCGTACAGTTGCCGTATTTATTTACGAGAGATTCCATGCAGAACATAAGATGTATGGTTACTCTGGTGCAGCTTCTGTATGTCTATTTATTGTTACTCTTTGTCTTGGTTCCGTTACATTCTACCTCAACAGAGACAAGGATGCAATTGCTAAGAAGAAACAGCGTAAAAAGCTTGCACAGCAGGCAAAGATTAAAAATAAGCAGTTTGGAGGTCTGGGCATATGAGTGATATGAAGTCTGTTTACGGACAGGGTAAAGATAACTATATGTTCAAGATCAGATTAAAGTCTACAATTCTTTTTATCTGGTTTATTATCCTTACTATTATCTGTCTGCTCCCTATTTATGCACTTCTTATTAACGCTACAAGAAGTAATAATGAAATTTCCAGTGGATTTACACTTATTCCGAGTAATTATTTTACTAAAAACTTTAAGAACATGATCACTATTGATTATGTTAAGGATGCTTTCAAGCCCCTGATTGGTTACAGAAACAGTGCTATCATTACTTGTAGTGCTACAATTCTTACTGTATTCTTCTCAGCGCTTACATCTTACGGAATTCATGTATATGATTTCAAACTCAAGGAAATTTCTTATACATTCATTCTTCTTATCATGATGGTTCCTACACAGGTAACTTCAGCTGGTTTCGTTGAATTCATGATCAGATTAAAGTTACATAATACATACGTTCCACTCATTCTTCCGGCTATTGCTGCTCCGGCGGTAATATTCTTTATGAGGTCGTATCTGAAATCATCATTCCCTCTGGATATTGTTGAAGCTGCTCGTATCGACGGCTCAGGCGAGTTCAGAACATTCCTTACAATTGCTATTCCTATGATGAAGCCGGCTGTTGCTGTTCAGGCAATTTTCGCTTTCGTTGCTAACTGGAATAACTTCTATACACCTTCTATGATCCTTATGGACGGTGACAAGCAAAAACAGACACTTCCGATGATGGTACAGGCTGTTCAGGCTTCTGATAAGTTTACCGACTTCGGTATTGTTTATACTTGTATCGCACTTTCTATCATTCCGATCGTAATTGCTTACGTTCTCCTTTCTAAGTGGATCGTTGGCGGCGTTGCTCTCGGTGGTGTAAAGGAATAATTTATGATTTAAAGTACCTTTGGATATTTCCGAAGGTACTTTTTTGTTGACAAATGTGATTTTATGTAATATAATTATTTTAATCAGACAGCAGGATTTATTCTGTTGCCGGATGGTAAATAATATATTTGTTTTCGGGCAGCAGGATTGTATTCTGTTATCGGATCACAGAACATTTTAGTCTATAAGTGTACTCTGTCCGCCCGAAATGGCGGATTTTTTATTTGGAGGTTCAATGGAAGAAAAAAGAATTGCTGTTGTTGCTGTTGTAGTTGACGAGATAGAGGCTTCTTCCGAGGTGAATAAAGTTCTGCATGATTATAGTGGTATAGTAATCGGCAGAATGGGAATTCCCTACAAAGACAAAGGGATTTCACTGATTTCAGTTGCAGTTGACGCTAAACCAGATGTAATAAGCAGTCTTACGGGAAGGCTCGGACAAATAAACGGTGTTTCTGTAAAAGCCGCAATTTCAAAGAAATGAGGTATGAATTATGTATGATGTAAAGTCATTGAAGGCAGAGGAATTTATCAATAACGAGGAAATTCTTGAAACTCTTGCCTATGCTGAAGCAAACAAAAATAATCGTGAGCTTATCGAGGAAATTCTTGATAAGGCTGCTCCTAAAAAGACAGGAAAAGGAGTTGAATGTTCTGGACTAACTCACCGTGAAGCAAGCGTTCTTCTTGCATGTGATATTCCGGAACTGAACGAGAAAATGTATTCTCTTGCGAGTGAAATCAAAGAAGCGTTCTACGGAAACAGAATAGTAATGTTTGCTCCGCTTTATCTCTCAAATTACTGCGTAAATCAGTGTGTTTACTGTCCATATCATATCCAGAACAAGGAAATTCCGAGAAAAAAGCTTACTCAGGAAGAAGTTCGCAATGAGGTAATTGCACTTCAGGACATGGGACATAAGCGTCTTGCAATCGAGTCTGGTGAGGATCCGGTAAATAACCCGATTGAATATATTCTTGAATGTATAAAAACCATTTATTCTATCAAGCACAAAAACGGCGAAATCAGACGTGTGAATGTCAATATTGCCGCAACAACGGTTGAAAACTATAAAAAGCTTCATGAAGCAGGAATCGGAACTTATATCCTGTTTCAGGAGACTTACCACAAGGAGAGCTACGAGAAGCTTCATCCGGCTGGACCAAAGCACAATTACGCATATCATACAGAAGCTATGGACAGGGCTATGGAAGGCGGCATTGACGATGTAGGACTTGGCGTTCTTTTCGGACTTGATAAGTATAAATATGAGTTCGCAGGTCTTCTTATGCACGCAGAGCATCTTGAAGCTGTTCACGGTGTAGGTCCGCATACGATCAGTGTTCCTCGTATAAAGAGAGCTGCTGATATTGATCCTGGTGTATTTGACAATAGTATCGACGATGATATTTTTGCAAAGATCATTGCTTGTATCAGAATTGCTGTTCCTTATACAGGAATGATTATTTCAACTCGTGAGAACGAGGAGTGCCGTGACAGAGTTCTCGGACTTGGTGTTTCTCAGATTTCAGGCGGTTCAAGAACATCAGTGGGTGGATATGCCGGATATTCTTCTGAGGAGCGTCCTCATGACACAGAACAGTTTGATGTATCAGACCAGCGTACACTTGACGAGGTTGTAAGATGGCTTATTGATACAGGACACATTCCGTCATTCTGTACTGCCTGCTATCGTGAAGGAAGAACAGGTGACAGATTCATGGCACTTTGTAAGGTGGGACAGATTCAGAATTGCTGCCATCCTAACGCACTCATGACACTTCAGGAATTCCTTGAAGACTACGCTTCTCAAGAAACAAAGAAAGCAGGAGAAGAACTTATTTCACGCGAGATTAATAAGGTGACAAACCCGAAGGTTCTTGAAAGAGCAATTCAGAATCTTAAGGATATAAAAAACGGAAAGAGAGATTTCCGTTTCTGACGCATATTGAATTGATACCGGATATATGTTTTATATCCGGTGTTTTTTTATTTAAAAAGAAATTTCTTGTCGTTGTGTTGACATTGAATGAATGTAGTGTTATAATATTTATGTACGGATTAATTATAATAATATTTGATCCGCATGATATTTTTATTGGAGGAAATAAAATGAAAAAATTACTTGCATTTCTTATGGCGATAACGACTTGCTTCTGTACATTTACAGCTTGTGGAGATAACAACGACAGTGACAGCAAGAAGTCTGGAAAGAAATCATCTTCTGAATCTGATGATGACAAGGATGATGATGACAAAAAGTCTGATAAAGATGACGAAGATGATGACAAGAAATCTGATAAGGATGACGAAGATGACGACAAGAAATCCGATAAGGATGACGAAGATGATGACAAGAAATCCGATAAGGATGACGAAGATGACGACAAGAAATCCGATAAGGATGACGAAGATGATGACAAGAAATCTGACAAAGATGATGATGTGATCATTGATGATGATGACAATGATAATAAATCCGACAAAGACGAGGATGATGACAAGAAAAAGGATGATAAAGTTTCCAATGAGAACACTGATATATATAAGGATGTATTAACTCAATTCTGCGAGCTTGCAATTGATAAGGATACAGAAGGTCTCATGAATCTGACATTCCCGGATAAGCTTATAGACGCTCTTATTAAAATTGATGCTTATGACTTTATGGTTGAATCAATTGACGGCTCATATACTTCAATGGAAGATATTGATCTTGATCAGCTTGAAATCGAAAGCGTTTCTGACTGTGACGCTGAGACAGTAGAGAAGCTTGAAAAGCTTTATTCTGTATATTCAGAGCTGTTTATCTGTATGGCTGATAATGGTATTAACTATAACGATATGCAGTCAGGCAACATAGACACTGAGAAAGCTATGCTTCTTCTCGAGCCTGCTACAAAGCTTTCTCAGCTTGATGATATTGAGAATCTTGATGTTGATATTATAATTCCTTTTGAGGAAGCAAAATATGTTACCATAAATGCTGAAGGTTTTGATCAGAAATTTGTTATGTATAAGGTAGAAGGCGACGACTGGAAGCTCGATACAATCGGACTTGCAATGTTCGGTTTCTGATCTGGTAAAAAGGAGAACAAAACGTGAAAAAAATGCTTGCATTTTTTACAGCAGCTATGTGCTGTTCCGGAATATTTATTGCCTGCGGAAATAAAGAAAGCAGCAGTACATCTGAATCTGAGAATACTTCAGCTGTAACAACTTCGGCAAAGAATAATTCTCAGAAAGAAAATTTTGATGATGAGTTTGAAGATATTTTCAGGACATTCTTTATGGGCGGTGCTTCTGATAAGATGCTTGAGGTATCGCTTCCGGATGACGTGATTGAGTCTATGAAGAATATTGGCGGTGCTGAAACTATAAGCGAAAACGTTGCTTCGTCGGTGGCACAGTATATCAGTGCTGTTCCGGAAACGGATGCGGAAAAGATAAAATATGTTTCCGAAAGGGAATGTACACCGGAATTTCGGAGCAGAATTGAAGAGCTATATTCCGCATACTATGATGTATATAAAACGATGGATGATATCGGTATAAGCTATGAAGAGTATTTGACGGGAAAAGTCGATGAAAATCGTATGAATCAGCTTTCAGAAGTTCTTGACAGGTATGGAAAAATCTGTGCAGGAGAGCAGATTGATATCGTACACTCAATCATATTTGAGGATGTCAGACTTGTAACGTTTTCAATGAATGGCGATCATGTTGAATTTCTTATGTATAAGATCAGCGGTGAAAACTGGAAACTTGATACAATCGGACTTGCAGTGTTTGAATATTAATTACTGGAGAGTATGCAATGGATGAGAATAATATCAAATATGTTGCTATTGAGAGTGTTTTTCTTGAGCATGATATTGCTATTAAGCTTGATGAGAGTATGACTCGGTTTTCATAGATCGATAATTATGAAACTGGATATTGCCATTGAATTTGAAGAAGCAAAGATGGTTACCTTTGGGTATAATGGCAGAGAGGAAAAAACAGTAGTCTACAAAGCGAAAGGTGAGGACTGGTAGGTTAATATAATAGGTATTGATATTCTTAAATACTGATATTTTGATAAGTCTTGTCACGGTAAAAAAACGGAGGAAAACAAAATGGTTTATGAATTAATGGCAGCAATCGGAAATACTCCGGCAACCGGTGATACATTTCCGGTAAAAACTCTGATTATTGTTGCAGCAGTTGCTGTTGCGGCTGCTATTGCAATGACTGTTCTTACCAAGGGCAGAAACAATGAAGATGAAGGTGATGCTCAGGAAGATCAGGAAAAGTCTGAAGAATGATAATTACAGGAATGTCCCTCCGCATACAATTAGTGTGCGGAGGTGTTTTTATGATATGCAGTCTTGACGATATGAGACGAAAAGAAGTTATAGATATAACAAACGGCGAAAGATTAGGGTACATAGATGATGCACAGATGGATCTTAGGACTTCGGAGGTAAAGTCACTGATAATTTACGGCAGACAACGGCTGTTCGGAATTCTTGGCAGAGAGGATGATTTACATATTCCGTGTCATGATATCAGGGTAGTTGGAGCAGATGTTATACTTGTGAAGCTTTCGTGCAGCAGGAATTGACACATTATTCAAAAGAAAAGGAAAAAGGTTTTGAAAGTTTGTTGAAATAGACGGGCGATCGGGACTTGAAAATTATAGAAAAATATGATATAATATTAACGCAATTCGCACGCAGATGCTTTTATGGATTGGTGCATCACTGATGTTGTCCGTAGAACAAGCACTGCGGAGGATTAATATTAACCAATTTAAGGAGGACTACACCATGGGAGTAGTATCAATGAAGCAGCTTCTTGAAGCTGGCGTACATTTCGGTCACCAGACAAGAAGATGGAACCCTAAAATGGCTCCGTACATCTTTACAGAAAGAAACGGAATCTACATTATTGACCTTCAGAAGACAGTAAAGAAGCTTGAAGAAGCTTATATGTTCGTTCGTGACCTCGCAGCAGAGGGCGGCGAAGTTCTCTTCGTAGGTACAAAGAAGCAGGCTGGCGATTCTGTTAAGGAAGAAGCTACAAGAGCTGGTGCACACTATGTAAACGCAAGATGGCTTGGCGGTATGCTCACAAACTTCAAGACCATCCAGACAAGAATTAAGAGACTTGAGCAGCTTCACGCTATGGAAGAAGACGGAACATTTGCTCTTCTCCCTAAGAAGGAAGTTGTTAAGCTGAACCTTGAAATTGAAAAGCTTGAAAAGTTCCTTGGCGGTATTAAGAGCATGAAGAAAATTCCAGCTGCTCTCTTTATCGTTGACCCCAGAAAGGAAAAGATTGCAGTAGCTGAGGCTAAGAAGCTCAATATCCCGATCGTTGCTATCGTAGATACAAACTGTGATCCTGACGAGGTTGATTACGTTATCCCCGGCAACGATGATGCTATCAGAGCAGTAAAGCTTATCGCTGGTACAATTGCTAACGCTATCATCGAAGGCAGACAGGGTGATGATGCTGTTGAGGCAGTAGAAGCTGAGACAGTTGAGGAAGCTCCTGCTGAGGACGCTGAATAATCTGGAAATAAAATCAAAAACCCGAATGTGAACGTTCGGGTTTTTGCAGATAATACAAATATATTACAGGAGGTAATTACAATGGGAAAGATTTCTGTTGCTGAAATCAAGGAACTTATGAAGGCTACCGGTGTTGGTATGATGGACTGCAAGAAGGCTCTTGAAGCTAACGACGGTGATATGGACAAGGCTATTGAGTTCCTCAGAGAAAAAGGACTTGCTACACAGGCTAAGAAGAGCGGCAGAGCTGCTGCAGAGGGTATCGTTACAGCTGTTGTAAACGGCAACGTAGGTGTGCTCCTCGAAGTAAACACAGAAACAGACTTTGCTGCAAATACAGACGACATCAAGAACTTCGTAAATGATGTTGCAAATACAATTATCGAAAAGAACCCTGCTGACGTTGAGGCTCTCAAGGCTGAGGTTATCAGCGGTGGTACAGTTACAGTAGGAGATGTTCTTACAGAGCTTGCTGGTATGAAGATCAGAGAAAACATTGTTATCCGTCGTTTCGTAAGAATGGAGGGTGTTCTTGCTTCCTATATCCACAATGGTGGCAGCATCGGTGTTATGGTTAAGCTTGATACTGAGCTTTCCGGCGATGCAGTAACAGCTATCGGTAAGGACGTTGCTATGCAGTCTGCTGCTCTTAATGCTCCTTACATCAAGCGTGAAGATGTTCCTGCTGATGTTATTGAGAAGGAAAAAGAGATCATGATGGCTCAGATGGCTGAAGATCCTAAGATGGCTAACAAACCTGAGCAGGTAAGAGCTAAGATCGTTGACGGTAAGGTTGGAAAGTACTATTCTGAGAACTGCCTCCTCGAGCAGGCGTTCGTTAAGGATGACAAGCTTTCTGTTCAGGGCTATGTTGACGCTGAAGCTAAGAAGCTTGGCGGAACAATCGCAGTAGTGGATGTTATCCGTTACGAGAGAGGCGAGGGCATTGAAAAGAAGGAAGACAACCTTGCTGATGAAGTAGCAAAGATGATCAAGTAATCATTCATGCGGCATGGCATCACGCTGTGCCGCATTTATTTTTGGAGGTATATATGAATAAAAATAAGTGGATAGTTCTTGTGCTTGTGCTGGTTGTGAGCGGATTTTTCACATTTGTTGCATTTGCGGATGCAAAACTTGTTTTCGATGATAAGCGTTTTGATATTAACGAAGCCACAACAGAAGATTTCAGTACTCGTGCTATTGCAGAAGGTGAAGCTTATATGATTTCAGGTCCTTTTGCTGAGCTTGAAGAAAAGAATACAGTCTATGGAATTCCGGTAGGAAAAAAGAGTACATACTACTATCTTGTAAGCAATACCGATTATGAATCTTTTGCGAAGGCTGTGGATTCTGATACGGATAACATTTTCGATGGAATGACATGGTATGTTGCGGCGGTGTCCGATGAGAATATGGTCAAGAAATTCGATAAGGCAGCTGAACGCTTCGAAGACTGGATGCAGAGTTATACAAACCTCTGGAATCTTTTTGAAGAAAGCAGCTATGATCCGCAGCTTGACGCTAAGAAGATCGAAAATATACTTGACCAGATACCTACTGAATCGGTAAAGGTTAGCGGATTCCTCAGAAATCAGAGCTCAAATTCAAAATATGAGAAGTACAGAGATCAGTTCCTTGAATCGGGTGATCTTACTTCATCTGATATAGGCGAGTTTCTTCTCGATGTTGACAAGGACGGAGCAAAGACAGGCGATACAGAGAAGATGATTTTCTTTGTGGCAGCTGGAATATTTGCTATTTCGTTTATTCTTCTGATTCTTGCCGTTGTAAAGACAATAAAGAAGAAAAAATCACAGGAATTATACTGATCGAATTTTTTAGTTGTTTATAATCAATAAATGTACCCCCTGAAACTTTGTGCAAAATAACGAAGCTTTGGGGGTGCTTTTTTTGTGCAAATTGCTTGCAGTAAGGGCGGAAATATGTTATAATATTAATGAATGGTGTGCTCCATTCGATAATTATGTGAATCAACGAGGTGTATCAGATGAATCAGGATGTAACAAGGCTTGCGGAATCAATAGGCAAGGTGATTGTCGGAAAAAATGACACAATAATCAGGCTGATTGCTGCAATGCTCTGTGAAGGTCACGTTCTTCTTGAAGATGTCCCCGGTGTCGGAAAGACGCAGCTTATCACAGCTCTTTCTTGCTCTATCGGCGGAAAATTTAACAGAATACAGCTTACTCCTGATGTAATGCCTTCTGATATCGCCGGCTTTACGATGATGGATCAGACAAGCGGTGAATTTATTTACCGTGATGGTGCTGTAATGTGTAACTTTCTTCTTGCTGACGAAATCAACCGTGCTTCACCTAAGGTTCAGTCGTCTCTTCTTGAAGCGATGGAAGAACGTCAGATAAGTCTTGACGGTCTGACTCATAAGCTGCCAAGACCTTTTCTTGTAATGGCAACTCAGAATCCCGTTGAAACATACGGAACATTCCACCTACCCGAAGCACAGATGGATAGATTCTTCATGAAGCTGTCAATGGGATATCCTTCGGAGGAAGAAGAAATTAAAATTCTTGAGCGTACAGAAAAACATAATCCTATAAATAATATAGAAGCACCAGTTATGACGATTGACGATGTCCTTAGAATGATGAATGATGTTCGTTCTATCCGTGTAACTGAACAGGTGAGACAGTATATAGTACGGCTTGTAAATTCAACAAGAAACAACAGAAATACTATTCTTGGAATCAGTCCGAGAGGAAGCATTGCTCTGTATAAAGCGTCGAAGGCACTTGCCTATATTTACGGCAGGGAATATGCAACTCCCGACGATGTGAAAAATATGGCGGTAACGGTTCTCGCTCACAGAATAATTCTTTCGCCGCAGGGAAAAACGGCTTTCGGAACGAATGAAGCGTTTATTGAAAATCTTCTTTCAGAGACAGCAGTTCCGTCAATGAGTGAAAAATGATAGAAAAAATAAGAACATTCGTCAGTATTGCAGCTATCGCTTTTCTGTTATATATATTCACCTTTTATATAGAAGGAGAAATGGGGATCGTTCTCATAACATTTCTCATAATTCCGCCGATAATCTCCTTTTTGCTTGCACTTAGTGCAAGAAAAAGAATATCGGTCAGTATATCGGGGGATGTGTATGTGAAAAAAGGAAGCGAGCTTGAAGTTACGGTAACTGTTGAAAAAAGCGGAAAGCTTCCGATTGCAGTTGCAGAAATCTGTACAGCTGCGTCCGAAGTATTTGAAAGGCAGAATAAAAAATACAGACTTTCACTTCTTACGGAAGGAAAAAGCGTATTTAGTTATAAAATTAAAGCTATTACGGGCGGAAACGGTGAAATTTCCGTAGGAAGTCTGTACTCATGCGGTTTTTTGGGATTCATCAGATTTAAGGTCAGGACAGATCTTCCTGAACCTGTATCAGTAGGAGTAATTCCGGAAATTCCCGATGTAAAGACAAGATCACAGCTTTTCCGGCAGATTGCAGATTCCGTCCTGACAAGCGATGACGATGATGAAAATGATACAGAGCTTATGTTTTCTTCAACTTCTGCCCCTGGATATGAACATCGTGAATATATTCAGGGAGATCCGCTAAAAAGAATTAACTGGAAGCTTTCATCAAAGAAACGCAGACTCATGGTTCGTCTTGACGAGGCTGTATCAATGGTGAGACCTCTTGTAGTGCTTGATCTTTACAGAAGACCGGATGAAGATCCGGAAAAAGCTGTACTCAGGGAAGAAAAAATTATCTGTGCAGCAATTGGTCTGGTAAAGGCTCTTGTGAAAAATGGAATATCATGTGATTTTGTCTACAATTCCGCAGAAAGCTCCGTAACAGAGTGCGTTAATAATGTGGATTATCCCGATATTCTTCTCCTGAGGCTTCTCTCTGTAAAGATGGTTGCTGGCAGGAGGATAAAGGTGGATACTCAGGGGAATGTATGCTCCTGTGTTGTAGCTACTACGGCTCCCGACAGCGTTTCTCAGATTGTCAGCGGAATTTCAGAAAAAAGTATAATTGTTCCTGAAATTCCTGCGTTAAGGGGATCTTCTGAGCTGTGGTATCTCGACAAGACTGATAACGTATTCAAATTGGTATAAATATATGCGTGAAACTGAAAATAATTCGACAGGGTTAAAGGCTCTGATCACCAGATATCTATGTGATCCGGTGCTTATATATACTGTAATTGCAATGACGGCAATCATGTATCATTATTGCAGAAATATGCTGACAGCAGTTTATACATTGGCATCACTTGTAATGTGTATACTGCTTTTCCGGCTGATGGATTACATGGAAAAACACAAACTGTTTGGCACGATAGCCTATATAGTAACATCGCTGTTACTTTCGTTTACTTCATCAATGTGTATGCAGATGGGGGCGGATAATTATCCTATTTCCTTCGGGGTATGGTTTATGACACCGCAGTCAATTGTGGATTTCAATGGCTGGTATACACTTGCGATATTTTTACTGTTCATATATTTTATGTGCTCAGTTATTTATTACTATACCCATGTGCGATACAGGATATTTATGAATTTTCTCATATTTATCATTCCGTTTACTATTTATGGTAAGGAAGCAGAGCAGATGCCCATAATACTGATAATTTTGATGTCAGTGGGGTACATAATGCTACTTGTGCGTTTCAGGGAGCTGAATGACAGTGATACGGTAGTAATTGCTGTAAAGAGTGAAACATGGCGTTCTGCTGGAATTTACGCACTGCTGTTTGCGGCAGTTGCAGCAGTTTTCCCTAAGCCGGCGATAGAAGCCGACCGTACATTTATAGAATCTCTTATTTCTGCGGAACGATTTACCGATCGTCTTCTTGCGATGCTCGGAGATTTTCAGGAATCATCTTCAGGAGGTCAGTACAGAGGTGTTGACAGCGATACACATCTGTTCTATGTTTCGGCTGATGAGGAACTCCACTTTAAAACAGGAACATTTTCATTTTACGATTATAATTATGATACATGGAGTATTGGCAATGCTGATTCAAAGGAAGTTGCCGAATATAAAAAATCCCGTATAGAACTCGGAGAAGTCGGAGTACTTACACGTGCGATTCTTACAGCGGCAGAGCTTGACAGCGGTTTTGCAGAAGAATTCGGACTTTCCGGATATTCTCCGGAAGATATAGCTATTCCGGATATTGGAAAAGCGTCTATATATAATGCTGCACGTCTGGGAGATGTTGCTCCTGTTCCGCAGTCTGCAAAGAGCCTTGTGTGGTCATGTGCAGCACAATACATGGAAATTTTGAAAACAGGAGTCATACGCATCCGAGGACGGGAGGATTCTTACGAAACAGCCGAATTTACATACAGTTATTACAGGGATACATTTTTTGAAAACGTAAACAACAAGGAAGTTGTCGATATCATTTCTCAGTCAGATTATTCTAATCTTCTTTGGAGAGCAAGCAGAGTTCTTGAAAGAGAATCTGAATATTACGATGATGAAAATGAGATAATTGAAGAATATGCAAAGCTTCTCCGCAAGGAGTACAATGATTATTCCGATTACATCGAGGGACTCCTCGATTACGGTGATAAAAGCAGAGTATATGATCTGGCACAGGAGATAACTAAGGGATTTGATTCTGATTACGAAAAGGCTAAAGCGATTGAGCAGTATTTTTTCATGAACGATTTTATCTATGATCTGGAATATGTTAAATCAAAAGGAGAAAATGTCGAGAATTTTCTTTTCAATACAAGGCGTGGAGTATGTTTTGAGTATGCAACATCAATGGTCATGCTTGCAAGAGCGTCGGGTATTCCGGCACGATACTGCGAAGGCTATCTTGTTTCTCAGAAGCATGAAAATAAGGAGTATAATACAAATATGCTTGTGACTCCAAAGGATGCCCATGGCTATCCGGAGCTTTACATTGAAGGCTATGGCTGGATGACGTTTGAGCCGACTATTTCTGCCAGAACGAATGAGAAAGAAAAGCCCGATCTTTTTGAAATGCTTATGATTTCCGGAATTATACTTTTCGGACTGCTTATCCTTATTCTGATATTTATTAAAATATATCCATCGCTTTCGCACAGATTTTTCATATTCCGAAGCAGAAGGAAAGCTCCCGATGATACAGTAAAATCTGTTATGTACAGACTTTGCAGAATATACCATATATCAGGGATGAATACATCACATGAAGCGGCAAAGGGGATAATGGAAATATCCGGTGTGGATATTTCGGTAACAGCGGATTTGTTTGATGCTGCTGTCTATGGAGATGCGTCGCTCAGCGAGAATGATGCTGAAACAGCAATGTCGGATTATATTTCAGCGTATGGGGCATATCGTGAAATGAAGAAGCAAAGGCGGTTAAAGACTGCCTGAGGCTCTGATTTACGGAGGCAATTATGTATATTACAGGAAAAAATGTGATCCTGAAAAGGATTATCAGTCTGTTGACTGCATTACTGTTCTTTTCAGTGATTGTTCAGCTTGATCCCATAAAAAACAACAGGACATTAGCGGCTGAGGATTATCATTCATGGCGGCAGATGGATCCCCGATGGGGAAGTATCAGCATGAATGGTACTACGGTAGCAAAATCTGGGTGTCTGATAACAGCACTTTCGATGATGGCAAGAGCATCAGATTCACTTGATGAAGCGGCTCTTAAAAATCTTGGCATAACCAGCGTTGAAGAATTCAATCCGGGTGTACTCGCAGAAGCATACAATGCAAGGAATGGCTTCAATTATGGAGGCTCTATTGCAAGCTGGGGAACGATTAACAAGATAATTCCTCAGATCAATTTTATAAAGGATTCTTATCTGAAAAGCTTTACAAAAGAAGGAATTGCGGCAGAGATAAAGGAAATGATGAATCAGGGATATCATATTATACTGAATGCCAACTGGCACTGGGTATATATAGAAGGTGTTGTCGGAAACGACATATACATGATAGATCCTGCATCAGATACTCGTCTGCTTTATGACGAATACCAGATCTACGGAGGAAATGAGTACTGGGCATTGACGTGTAAGAATCCTCCGGCACCATTTACTCCGCCTTCAACAGATACAACTACAACAGATATCACAACTTCTGAAACAACAGATACTACGACCACAACGACATCCGAAACCACTATGACTACAACAACGACTGAGAAAAACGCAACAAGTACGACTACTACGACTACAACAACTGCGAAAACTACAACAAGTCAGACTACTACAACAACCACAACTGCGAAAACTACAACAAGTAAGACTACTACGACTACAACAACTGCGAAAACTACAACAAGTAAGACTGCTACGACTACAACAACTGCGAAAACTACAACAAGTACGACTACCACAACCACAACTGCGAAAACTACAACAAGTAAGACTACTACAACTACAACAACTGTAAAAACTACAACAAAACCGATCAATACAACCACAACGACTGTAAAAACTACAACGAAGTTGAACACAACAACTACAATAACTCAGAAGCCGGATGTTACAACAGATATGCCGGCAGGCGAATATTACAATCCGATGCTGAATGACATAGGAATTTACGCATCAGCTGATATGTCGGGGAAGCCGATAGCTTTCGTCAGAACGAATGAGGTTGTCAATGCGGCAGAATGTGTTGGAAAAGCAGGTCATATTTCCGGTTCAGATGGTTTTGCCGGTTGGATAGATCTTTCCGGAATGTCTCCGGTAAAGGAAGAAGTTTCCAGAAAAAGAGGAGACATAAACGGTGATGGAAATACAGATATGATTGATCTCGGAATGCTGAGCGAATATCTCAGTAGTCTTGAGGTTATGCCGGATGGCGTTTCAATATTTACAGGCTGTGAGGAAGAAGCAGCCGATATAAACGGAGACGGTAAGGTGAATAGCGGAGATGTTCTGGTGTACCTTGTGCTTGTCTGCGATTAAGGAGAACTTTTATGGAATGGACAGAAGTAAATATCTATACGGCTTCGGAGGGGATTGAACTTCTTTGCGCAAAGCTTATGGATATTGGTATCAAAGGATTTGTTATTCAGGATGCCGGAGATTTCAATGAATTTCTGGAAAACAAGGATGGCAAGTGGGATTATATCGACGAAGATCTGATGGGACTTTCAGACTGTGAAACGAGGATAACAGTTTATCTGCCCTCAAATTCTCAGGGAGCTGATATGCTTCTTTCAATCAGAGCGATGCTTACTGAGCTTAAAGAATCTGATACTGACGGTATCTACGGACGCCTTGAAGCTGAGCTTTCCAGCATCCGTGAGGAAGACTGGGCAAATAACTGGAAGCAGTATTTCAAGCCTGTAAAAATAGGTGAAAAGCTTGTAATCAAGCCGTCGTGGGAGGAATACGAAAACGATGGCAGCAGAATTGTTCTGGAGATAGATCCGGCATCAAGCTTTGGTACAGGTCAGCATCATACTACAAGATTGTGTCTGGAACTGCTTGAAAAAAACCTGAAAAACGGAGATAGAATACTTGATATGGGATGTGGAAGCGGAATTCTGTCAATCGGAGCAATGCTTCTTGGTGCAGAAAGTGCTGTTGCAGTTGATATCGAGCAGAATGCAGCAGAAACAGCTCTGGAAAATGCAGTTAAAAATCGTATAAATCCTGAAAAATACGAGACATTCTACGGGAATATCCTGACTGACGAAAAGCTTGCGGACAGAATCGACGCAAAGTATGATGTTATCGCAGCAAATATCGTGGCAGATGTTCTCATAGCTATGAAGGATCACTTCGTGCGTTACATAAAAAACGGCGGAATACTCATTGTTTCGGGCATTATTGAAGAAAGAATGCACGAGGTTATCGGTGCTCTTGAGGGAGTCGGCTTCAGTGATCCTGAAATTAATGTAAAAGAAGGATGGGCAGCAGTAAAGCTTGCGGCACCCCTCTAATTCCCGGCAGATAAGGGATCATAAATAAAATTTAAATATAAGGAGAATGGTTAAAGTGGCACTTTTTAAGAAGAAAAAGAAGGATGAACAGGTTCAGGAGGTAAATCCTCAGGAACAGCTTAAAAAAGAAAATGACGCTCTTGTAATGGAGGTTCTTACAAATCTCAATGAAAAACTCAATGGAACCCTTTACGATAACTGCATAATCATGCCCAAGGGTTACACAATTGATGTTCAGGTAGGAAACAAAGAGGACAGAGGTGCAGTAAAGCTTATTCAGTTCATTTTCATTATCAAAAATGATGAATTTGATGAGCCACTGCTTGATCCTGTTGACGCACAGGGCGGTACTGAACAGGAAGCTGCAAAAATGGCAGCAGATATTTTCTATGCTGGTCTCTGGCACCCCATTGATATGGCTATCAATAAGAAGAATCCTGCACCGATTTCAGTTGATTTCCTCGGACAGCACTATGATTTCGATATGTACTGTCAGTCTGTTGTAAGAATCAGAGCCGGCGAGCAGCCTAAGCAGCCTGTTCTTCTTGCAAAGTATCTTATGAATGAACTTCCGAAGTATCTTGGATCAAAGAAGTATTACTGGGTAAGAATTTATCTTGCTAAGCTTTACGTTCCTGCAAACGAGGAAACAGGTCAGGAAGCCAGAACAAGAAAGATGATAGAAGTCCGTGTAAATGGATCTGTATGTTCGCAGCTTGGCGAGCTTCTTAATCCTTATATTGACTCATGGGAGGATACAGAAGGATTTGCCTGTGAAAAGCAGTACGTTATCTTTGTTCAGCGTGAAGAAGATAAGTGCCCCTTTGATAAGGAAACTGTAATGAAGGCTGCTGAGGAATGTCTGAATTCAATGGTCAAAATTGAAAGTAAGGAAGACTACATGGCTCTTGCAGAAAGACTTGAAGAAATGACAGGAAATAAATCACTTGCTTCAGAAATAAGAATATTTATTCCTGAGATTCTTGCAAAGCTTACTCTCGGATACCGTGAGGGAGATAGTCTTTTCTTCATTGAAGGCGAAGGAGATGACCAGAAGCAGGTAGAATTTAAGAAGACACAGCTCAGATCGTACTTCTATCTTCAGCAGGCTATACTTGAATTTCTCGGAACACGTCCGGCTCAGGAGGATGTAAAGAAAATTGTTGTAAACAGTGTGGCATTCAGAGAAATGATGAAGGTACAGAAACAACTGACTGATCAGGGAAAACAGTTCCAGATGTCAGATCTCTATGTTCCTGGAACTTCGTACAGAATCGGAGAACCCGACTACAAGGTGTGGTAAGTACGAAACAAACATCAGATTTCTTGAAAAAATATGAGAAAAAACCCTTGACAAAGGACATCCTTTGTGGTAAAATATTATTGCCGCTTGTAATCGGGCTTTAAAGTTGTTCCTTAACACGCCCGACGCAGCGAGTTTATGAAAAAGGCAGGTGCCAGAAATGTACGCAGTTATTGAAACCGGCGGAAAGCAGTATCAGGTAAACGAGGGCGATGTTATCTTCATCGAGAAGCTTGCAGTTGAAGCTGACGAGACAGTTACATTCGATAAGGTTGTAGCACTCGGTGCAGACGATGGACTTAAGATCGGTGCTCCTTATGTTGAAGGTGCAGCAGTTGAAGCTAAGGTTCTTAAGAACGGTAAAGGTAAGAAGATCACTGTTTTCACTTATAAGCCTAAGAAGGGCGAAAAGAGAAAGCAGGGACACAGACAGCCTTACACTCAGGTGAAGATCGAAGCTATCAAGGCTTGATCATGATCCGTGCAGAATTTTACGAAAAAAATGGGAAACTCAGCGGCTTCAGACTGAATGGTCATGCAGGTCTTGCCTCACGGGGCAAAGATGTTGCCTGTGCATCAGTTTCTTCAGCAGTTCAGCTTGCAGTTAATCTGCTTGATGAATTCGGCTGTTCTCCTGATGTAAAAATCGGAGATAATGTGATAAAATGTGTCACAAATATTCAGAATGATACAGCGTCAAGAATACTGTACCGTTTGAAACAGCATTTTGAAGCAGTACTTGAAGAATTCCCGAAAACAATTAAAATCACTATTTCGGAGGTGTAAGTATGTTTAAGATCAGTATGCAGTTCTTCGCTCATAAGAAGGGTGTTGGTTCTACAAAGAACGGTCGTGACTCTGAGTCCAAGAGACTTGGCGTTAAGAGAGCAGATGGACAGTTCGTTAAGGCAGGAAACATCCTTGTTCGTCAGAGAGGTACACATATCCATCCCGGCGAGGGCGTAGGCATTGGTTCAGATGATACATTATTCGCAACAGTAAGCGGTAAGGTTAGATTTGAGCGTTTAGGCCGCGATCGTAAGAAGGTTTCTGTTTACGAGCAGTAATCATTTTTAGATGTGCATAAATCCCGAGCAGCTTGCTTGGGATTTTTCTTTAGAAGATCTATCGGAGGGGCGTAGAATGTTTGTAGACCGTGCAAAAATAGTTATAAAGGCCGGCGACGGCGGTGACGGAGCAGTTTCCTTTCATCGTGAAAAGTATGTAGCGGCAGGAGGTCCCGACGGCGGCGACGGCGGCAAGGGCGGAGATGTTGTTTTTCAGGTGGATGATAACTTCTCAACGCTTATTGATTTCAGATACAAAAGAAAATATTTCGCAGAGCGCGGTCAGAACGGCGGCGCAAGAAATTGTACCGGCAGAGGTGCTCCGCCTCTGATAATAAAGGTTCCGAGAGGAACTCTCATCCGTGACGCAAAAACAGGAAGAATTATGGCGGATATGTCTACCGATGAGCCTAAAATTCTTGCAAAGGGCGGACGCGGCGGCAAGGGAAATGTCCACTTCGCCACACCGACAAGACAGATTCCGAAATTTGCTAAGCCTGGATTCCCCGGCGAGGAATTTGAAGTTACACTGGAGCTTAAACTTCTTGCAGACGTAGGACTTGTAGGATACCCGAATGTAGGAAAATCGACGCTTATTTCAGTAGTAAGTGCTGCAAAGCCCAAGATCGCCAACTACCATTTTACTACGCTTACTCCCGTTCTCGGAGTTGTAAGAACAGGTGAGGAGAAATCCTTTGTTATGGCAGATATTCCGGGACTTATCGAGGGTGCCGGAGACGGAGTAGGTCTCGGACATGAGTTCCTGAGACACGTTGAAAGATGCCGTCTTATCGTTCATGTTGTGGATGTTTCCGGCATTGAGGGACGTGATCCAAAAAGCGATTTTGAGATTATAAACAAGGAGCTTGCAAAGTTTAATGAGGAACTTGCACTTCGTCCGCAGATTGTTGCCGCCAATAAATCGGATATGGCATCTGAGGAGCAGATTGCTGATTTCCGCAGCTATATTGAGGAACAGGGAATACCCTTCTTCTGTATTTCAGCGGCTACGACAAAGGGAACGACAGAGCTTGTCAACAAGATTACAGAGGTTCTGGAGACGCTTCCACCTATCAAGGAGTATGAACCAGATCCTATTCCGCAGGCTGAGCTTGATGAAATGGCTGGTGCCGGAAAACAGTTCGGTGTGTTCGTTGAGGACGGAATCTATTATGTTGAAGCTCCGTGGATCCAGCCTATTATGCGTACAGTTGATCCTGAGGACTATTCTTCGCTTCAGTATTTCCAGCGTGTTCTCATTAACAGCGGAATTATTGCAAAGCTTGAAGAAATGGGTATTCAGGAAGGCGATACCGTAGATCTTGAAGGCTTTGAGTTTGACTTTATATATTGATATGAATAAGGAATTTTTATCAGAACGTGAAGCGAATGCGTACAGTCCGCTGAGTCTTGCATTTCTTGGAGATAGCGTATATGATACGCTTGCAAGGGAATACCTTCTGCGTCAGGCGAATATGCCTGTTGCGAAGCTTCATTCAGCTAAGGTTCGTCTTGTATGTGCGGAATTTCAGTCGGTGGCTTATGATACGGTTTGTGAGAAATTAACTGAACATGAGCTTGCTATTCTGAAAAGAGGAAGAAATGCTACGGGAAATACTGTTCCAAAACACGCCGATGCTGTGCAGTACCGCAGAGCTACGGCGGTAGAGTGCCTTTTCGGATATCTCTTTCTTACCGGACAAAATGATCGTATCCGTGAGCTGTTTGATATGATAATCAACGCATACAATGCTTCATGTAATAAAGATTATAATACTTCGGCAGAAAGTGCGGAAGTTCTCAGATAAATCGGGATAGGAGTGTAAAAAAATTATGTCAGGTCATTCAAAATGGAATAATATAAAGCGTAAAAAGGAAGCAACGGATGCTGCTAAGGGAAAGATCTTCACAAAGATCGGCCGTGAGATCACTGTTGTAGTTCGTGAGGGCGGTCCTGATCCCAACAATAACAGCAAGCTTCGTGACCTTATTGCAAAGGCAAAGGCTAACAACGTACCTAACGATAACATCGAGCGTGTTATCAAGAAGGCTGCCGGCGGTGAGGATAAGAACAACTACGAAAATATCGTATATGAGGGATATGGTCCCAACGGTGTTGCTGTAATCGTTGAGTGTCTTACAGATAACAGAAACAGAACTGCTGGTGAAGTTCGTCACTATTTCGATAAATTCGGAGGAAATCTCGGAACTATCGGATGCGTTTCATTCATGTTCAGCACAAAGGGAATCGTTGTTTTAGAGAATACAGGTCTTGATGAGGACACTGTAATGGAAGATGTATTTGAGTGCGGCGGTGATGATTTCGATATCAGCGAGGAAACCGTTGAGATCGAGTGTGCACCCGAGAATGTTCACGCCGTAAGCGAAGCTCTTACTGCGAAGGGATATACAGTTATTTCTGCTGAGGCAGAGCAGGTTCCTTCAAATTATACAGCTCTTACAGACGAGGAGCACATCAAGAAGATGAATCTTCTCCTTGAGCATCTTGAAGATAACGACGACGTTCAGAACGTATATCACAACTGGGAGATGCCTGAAGAATAATGACAAATGGACAGCTTTCGGGCTGTCCTTTTTGGAGGGGGAGATAATGAAAATCATACAAATTATATTTTCTGCTGTATTCTTTTTATTAAATGCAGCTGTAATTTTGAGAGTATTTGGTATAGCACTGTTTATAGGCACATATGACATATTCTGGATTATATATTTATGCTCGCTGCTTGTTTGGATTGTTTTAATCTGCAAGACGAAAAAGAAATTATTAATTGTCCCGTTATGTATATATGGATGTATATTCTGCATAGCTCCATTCAGAATCGGAGGTATTTCTGATGTACATATAACAAAGATTGAGTCGCCAAATGCTGAAAATACGGTTATGGTAAAGGAATTTCGCAGACCAATTCATTCTGGATTTTCAATTTATAAAAGATGTTTTCTGAATATTTATTATATGACTTCTCTGAAAGATATGCAGACAGGTTATTATCCGTTTTCTGAGGGAAAGGGAGAATATGAGTGGCTTGATGAAGATACGGTTATATTGAAATATCCATACTCAAAAGATAGCGATAAGTTTAATGAAGTAACTGTCAAGTTTTATTAATATGATTTGGCATCAGGGGGAATGTAATATTTCAACACCTGTCCGAATATAGTTTAAAAGAAATATAAATTCAGCGAGGTGCAAAGATATGGGAATTATTGGATTGCTATTGCTTTCGGTCGGACTTGCAATGGATGCATTTTCTGTTGCAGTCTGCAAGGGACTCAGCATGAAGAAGCTTAATGTCAGAAGCGGTCTTATCATTGCGTTGTTTTTCGGAGTTTTTCAGGGATTAATGCCTCTTGCCGGCTATTTTCTGGGAAGCCGTTTTTCTGGATATATCGACTCTGTCAGCCATTGGGTAGCATTCATACTTCTTGGAATAATAGGCGGAAAGATGATATGGGAAGCGTTTCACGATGAAGAAAATGATACAGAAACGGAATACAAGCTTGCACTCGGAGAACTCATAGTGCTTTCAGTGGCTACGAGTATCGACGCACTCGCCGTTGGAATCGTCTTTGCGGCGGAAAAGGTGAATATTATACTCTCGGTAATCATGATAGCAGTAATAACCTTTGCAATATCATTTGCAGGAGTAGTTATAGGAAATAAAACCGGAAGCTGCTTTGAAAAGAAGGCGGAAATAGCCGGAGGAGCAATCCTCTTACTTATAGGAATTAAGATGCTTCTTGAAGGTATTGGAGTAATATAAGACAACGGACGGGAATGAAATGCCGTCCGTTGTTTTATTACTTTTTACAGCTGTGAATTACCTTTACAGGACAAGCATCAATACAAGTTCCGCAGGCGATACATTTATCATAATCAATGACAGCATGGAAATTTTCGACCTTTACAGCTCCCTCTGGACATTTCCTTTCGCACAATTTGCAGCCTAAACATCCGTTTTTGCAGTTGAGCTTGGTTTCCTTGCCATTTGCAGCGGAAGAACACAGAAAATCAATATGCTTAGCAAGAGGTCTGATTGAAATAAGCTGATTCGGACATACCGATACACACAGACCACAAGCTTTGCAAAGAGATGGAATCACCTTTGCAATACCATTTTTTAGTTTTATTGCGTTGCTATCGCAGACATTTGCACAGTCGCCAAGACCCATGCACCCATACCTGCACAAACCATTTCCACCGTAAAAACGTTTGACCGCCGCACACGACTGAACTCCATCAAAGCTGAAAGCGGTTTGTGTTGCATTACAGTCACCATTACAGTGAACAACAGCCGTCATGGGAACAACATACTTAGCAGATGTTCCAAGAATTGCGGCAATACTTGCAGCAGTATCGCTTCCACCCGGTCGGCAGAGATTCGCAGGAACTCCGTTATTCACAATAGCGGCAGCATAATCTGCACATCCGGCATAGCCACAGGCACCGCAGTTTGCCTGCGGAAGAGACTCACCGATTTTCTCTATCCGTTCGTCGGTTTCAACATAGAAAATCTTTGCGGCGGCTGTCAGCAGGATTCCTGCCATTGCCCCGCAGATTCCCACAATAAGTGCAGGAATTATATAAGTCATACACTTTCCTCCTTAGCTGAACAATCCGGAAAAACCCATGAAGCTTACCGATACAATAGAAGCGGCAATCAGAGTTGCCGGAACCCCCTTGAAGGCTTTGGGAATATCAGCATACTCCATCTTTTTACGGACTCCGGAGAATATTACCAATGCAAGCATGAATCCGAGTCCGGCACCGACAGAATTAACAATAGCCTGTATAAAGCTGTAATTGTTATCAATATTCAGTACTGTAACACCAAGAACTGCACAGTTCGTTGTAATCAGCGGAAGATATACGCCAAGTGAGCTGTACAAAGACGGTATACACTTTTTCAGCATCGTCTCAACAAGCTGAACAAACAGAGCAATTACAAGGATGAATACAACTGTATCGAAGTATTCGAGTCCGTTAGGGACAAGTATTCCGTGATGAATCGGATATGTAACTGCTGTTGCACATATCATTACAAATGTTACGGCAATACCCATTCCTGTTGCACTGTCAAGCTTCTTTGAAACTCCCAGAAAAGGACAGATTCCCATAAACTTTGACAGAACAAAGTTATCAGTAAGCATCGCTGCAAGGAGAATTACAAATAAATCCTTCATTATTCACAGCCTCCTTTTCCAGCCTGAGCACAAGCACTTGCATTAGGACATCCATGACATCCAAGTTCCTGCGGAGGCTTCTTATCCGCTATCTTATTTACAGCGGCAATTATCACACCAAGAGTGAAAAATCCTCCGGCAGGCATAATAAACAGCAGCATCGGATTTTCGTGTAGCACAGGGATATTCATTCCCATCCACTGACCAGCTCCGATAATTTCACGGACTGATCCCATCAGAAACAGTGCAAGTGTGAAACCCAGTCCCATACCGATTGCGTCACATGCTGACGCAGCAATGCCGTTCTTGCTGGCGAACATTTCTGCACGTCCGAAAATAATGCAGTTCACGGTGATAAGCGTCAGATATATTCCGAGGCTATCGTAAAGATCAGGAACAAATCCTTCAAGAATGAATCCTACAAACGTTACAAAGCTTGCGATAATTACGATAAATGCAGGTATTCTCACTTTATCGGGAATGATCCTTCTCAGGGCTGAGATTACAATATTCGAGCCTAAAAGTACAAAAGTTGTTGCCAGTCCCATGCCGATTCCGTTCTTTGCCTGAGTTGTTACAGCAAGTGTCGGACACATTCCAAGAAGCATGACAAGAGTGGGATTTTCTTTAATAAGACCTTTTGTTATTTCACTTAAAAGAGATTTCTTTTCAGCCACCGAGAATCGCCTCCTTGTTATTGTTGTATGCGTTCATTGCAATTTCAACGGCATTCTTCATTCCCTTTGATGAGAATGTGGCTCCGCTTATGGAATCAATATTGTCCGGAGCTTCCGTGATTCCGATAAAATTTTTATCAATAAATGAAGATTCATCTCTTATTTTTGTACCAAGACCGGGAGTTTCTGCCAGCGATATAAACGAAATTCCAGATAGAATACCATTTTCATCAATTCCAACAAGGATATTAATTCCGTCCTTTGAGTAACCGTCAGCGATAACCTGAATGAATGTTTTTCCGTCAGATGTGACAGCGATTTTCTGTATCTCATCATAACCGAAATTATCATCAATGATAGTTGTTTTGCATTCGCCGAAAAGAGATTCCACGCTTTCGTTGAATTTAAGCTCTCTCTGCTCTGATATCCTGTCCTTTGTCAGTTCGTAGGCAAGTACAAGCAGAAGTGCCGCCGCAGTACATATAATCGTTAGAACTATGGTAGGCGTTATATTACCCTTCACTCTTTTCAGCCCCCTTTGCTCCGAAAACTTTTGTGCGTGTCATCTGATCAATATACGGAGTGAGTATATTCATGAGAAGAATGGCGAAGGATACACCTTCGGGATACGAGCCAAAATGACGGATTACAAAAGTAATAGTTCCGCATCCAAGACCAAATATTATTTTTCCTTTGAAGGTGATCGGTGTTGTTGCGTAATCAGTTGCCATGAAAAAAGCTCCGAGGAACACACCGCCGGCAAGAATATGATAAAGTGGATCTTCTCCTGCAATTGCCATAAGCACAGCAAGGCTTCCGATAAATGCAACAGGTGAGGCAAGTGATATTATTTTTCTCGCAGCAAGATAAAGTCCGCCTGCAAGAAGTGCAAGAGTGCAGGTCTCACCGAGACATCCGCCAACGTTTCCGAGAAGAAGATCAATATATGACGGAAGCTCTGCATCCTTTCCCATTGCAAGCGGAGTTGCAGAGGAAACAGCATCATATTCATAGGAGACAGGCTTGATCCAGTGAGTCATTGCTGACGGAAATGATACCATAAGCACAATTCTTGCTGTTATCGCAGGATTGGCGAAATTCTGTCCCAGACCACCGAAAAGCTGTTTTACTATAACAATTGCAACAAAACATCCTATGACAGCCATCCAGTACGGCAGAGTGACGGGAAGATTCATTGCAAGCAGCACTCCGGTAACAACCGCCGACAAATCAGTGATAGTATTGCTTCGTTTCATCAGGCGTCTGCTGAGGTACTCGAATATCATGCAGCTTGAAATACATACAGCGGTCAGAGTAATTACCCTCCAGCCAAAAATATAACAACCGATACACAATGCCGGAATAAGTGCTATAATTACATTGAGCATAATACCGGAGGTTTTCATATAATTTTCGTCGTGCGGTGACGGCGAAACAATAAGCTTTTTCATTGTGTATCCTCCTTAATTTCTTGGAATGAGCGTTTTTGCAAGCTGATTAGTCTCTGCAAGCTTACGGTTTGCAGGACATATATAGGTACAGCTTCCGCAGTTCATGCACAACATTACCTTCAATTCCTTCAGCTCATCAATATTTTTTATCTTGAATGATTTTTCAATTTCAGCAGGCATAAGTCCGATGGGACAGACTTTTATACAGCGTCCACAGCGGATACAGGCACTTGTTTTCTTCTGATCGTATCGGTCAAAGGCAAGCAGAGCATTTGATGTCTTTATTACTGGCATATCTGCATCAGGGATACTCATACCCATCATGGGACCTCCGGCTATTATTTTCTTTACAGAGTCCATATCTGTACCGCAATATTCAAGTATCTCACGGAATGAAGTTCCGATAACAGCTCTGATATTTTTCGGATATGCAACAGCATTTCCATCTATGGTCATTCTTCTTTTTATGAGAGGCATTCCATCCTGCATATAGCGATACAAGAACGAAACCGTAGATACGTTCATGACAATTACACCTATATCGGAAGGAATCTGTCCTTCCCTGACAATTCTTCCGGTAGAATTGTAGATTATAACTTTTTCTGCACCCTGCGGATAACTTGACGGTAAAGTTACGATATCAATGGAATCATCGTTTTCAGCAATTTTTTTAAAGTTCTTTATGGCTTCCGGCTTATTTGCCTCAATTGCAAGCTTGATATTTTTTATTCCGAGCTGAGACTGTACAAGCTTTATTCCACCGATAATATCCTCCGCATTTTCGATCATTTCACGGTAGTCTGCTGTAATGTACGGCTCGCATTCCGCAGCATTTACAACAAGAATTTCAACTGGTGTTTTAGGATTCAGTTTGATATGTGTGGGGAATCCGGCACCGCCAAGACCGCAGGCTCCACTCTCCCTGACTGCTTTTACAAAGCTTTCCCTGTCAGTAACAACAGGAGGCTTAACATCCTCAGAAACAGTCTGCTTTCCGTCTGTTTCAATTTCAACTGCCTTGCATACTGTTCCCGAAGCAGTTATGTAATCACTCAGAGCAGTAACCGTTCCGGAAACAGAGGAATGAACAGGTACACTGAACGGAGCTTCAGAATCACCGATTTTCTGCCCGACTTTTACAGTGTCTCCAACCTTTACAAGTGGCTGACACGGTGTTCCCATTGTCATGGACATCGGGATTTTCACCTTAGCAGGAAGTATGAATTCTTCTGTAATGCTGTTATTCGTATTTTTACGATGATAAAGCTTTAATCCGTTCAATTTACTCATAACATTCTCCTTTATAATAAAGCGTGTCATATTATATAATTATACTATATTCCGCAAACTTTTTCAAGATCATTTTTTGTATTTATTAGAAAAAAACACTTTCATTTGACAAATTAAATTTCTAAGTGCTATAATAAGTATATTAATGTGTAAAGAAGGTTTATAATGGAAAAAACAAAAGAAGTAAATCCACTGGCAGCGGCTCCTGTTAGCAGGCTTATGATAAAATTTGGCATACCAAGTATTATCGGTATGCTTGTAGGTGCACTCTACAATATGATTGATCAGCTGTTTATCGGACAAAAAATCGGTCCTCTCGGAAATGCTGCTACAAATATTGCGTTTCCGCTAACAACATTATGTATGTCACTTGCTCTGCTTTTCGGAATCGGAGGAGCATCATGCTTCAATCTTTCAACCGGAATGGGCGACAAAAAGCGAGCTGCACATTACGCAGGAAACTCACTGACTATGCTTACAATCTCCGGTATTCTGCTTATGGCAGTTACACTTATATTTCTTACGCCTATGCTCCGGCTTTTCGGATCAACGGATAAGGTTCTTCCATACGCTCAGGATTACGTCCGTGTAACAGCTATCGGATTCCCGTTTCTTCTGATTTCAACAGGCGGCGGACATCTCATCCGTGCTGACGGAAGTCCGCAGATAACTATGCTGCTCAATATCGTTGGTGCAGTGGTAAACATCGTTCTTGACGCTGTTTTTGTCCTTGTATTCAACTGGGGAATGGCTGGTGCAGCTGCTGCAACTGTCATCGGTCAGTTTGTCTCTGCTGTGATTGTTATCGTCTACGCTTTCAGATTCAAAACCATAAAGCTTGAGAAAAAACACTTCATTCCGCAAAGATGTCATGTAAAAAGGGTTTCCTCTATCGGAATGGCTTCATGCTTCAATCAGATAGCAATCGGAATTGTTCAGGTTGTTCTCAACAATTCACTCAAGCATTACGGCAGCCAGTCTTCCTACGGGGCTGATGATCCTATTGCCGTTGCAGGTATTATCATGAAGGTAAATATGATAGTATTTGCTATCGTAATCGGTCTTGCTCAGGGAGCTCAGCCTATACAAAGCTTCAACTACGGTGCAAGAAATTTCAGCCGCGTCAGAGAAGCCTTCCGTCTTGCTGTTATAGCAGGCGGCGGAATATCCATAATATCTTTCATTCTGTTCCAGATTTTTCCGAAAGAGATTCTTATGCTCTTCGGAAAAGGTAGTGATTCTTATTTTGAATTCGGCGTCAAATTCTTCCGTATCTTCCTTTTCTTCACATGGATCAACTGTCTCCAGCCGATTACTTCTACCTTCTTTACTTCTATCGGAAAACCAATCAAGGGAGTTTTTATGTCGCTGACGAGACAGATTATCTTCTTTGTACCGATTCTCCTTATTCTTCCTACGATATTCGGTATAAACGGAATTTTGTATACCGGTCCTATCGCTGATGTTCTGTCAGCAATTGTTGCAATAATTCTGGCGTCGTATGAGTTCAAGGCTATGAAAAAGCTTGAATCAGACACGAAGATTGTTTCCGGCTCCGGAACTGAATAAAAGTAAAAAAATACCTGCAAAGCACAATAGATGGCTTTGTACAAATCAAATGTGTCCGGAGTCTTTGACTTACGGACACTTTTTTATCTTAAGGCAATACCGTACGAAGCTTGTGCGAAAGATGCAACCAGATTTCGCACAAAGCCATCAGGCGTGCTTTGTGCGGTGTTGCCTTAAAAAAGCTCCTGACAAACACTGATATGTCAGGAGCTTATATCTGCTGAATTTTTATTTCAGAGGAATAACATTATTGAATACAGCAAAGAATTTTATCGGAATATGCTTATCAATATGGCATTTTCCAAAGAACCACTTCTGATAGGTGCAGGTCTTTATGATATCTTCAAAAAGAGCATGAACCTCAAGACGCTGAAGGACATCCACGTTAAGGCAGTCCTTGAGAGACACAGGTGGTTCATGGGTAATGACGTAGTCCATGGAATTTTCATTTAGCTTCAGATTGTCGATAGCTTCAATAATTTCGTCATGAGACGGTTTTTCACGCTTCCACCAGTTTTTGCTGTTTCTACGGAAGTCGAAATCCTGACTGTGACCTCCGCCGAAGGTGAAGATTTTCTTATCCTCGATAGTATATATCTGTCCACGCATGAGGTGGATAAGATTGTCAGCTATAACTCGTGCTTTGCCACCGTTCCATTCTGATACGGGATATTTTTCAAGAATATCAAAATTTTCATGGCAGCCGTCCAGAAATGCTATGGTAAAGCCTTTTTTAGTGAGCTTTCTGATAATTGATTTTTCTTTTCGTGAGTCATCCCAGAAAAAGCCGAAATCTCCGCAGATAATAAGAGTATCGCCGCGTCTGAGCTTTTTAATGGCAGGATCTTTAAAGCGGCTGTAATCGCCGTGAGTATCGCCTGTTACATATATCATTTTTGTTCCCTCCGGTATTGCCTTATATTTATTTCTTGATATATTGTATCACATTTTCAGAAAAAGGTAAAGAGTGATTTTGAAAAAGTCTGATAAAATATCTAACTGTATTTTATTGACAATATGGTTATTCTGTGTTAATATAAATGTGATGCAAGCAAAGAGGATAAGTTTTTATTCTGAAATGGAGATGTTATTATGAAAAAATTACTTGCACAACTACTTAGTTTTACGATGATTTTATCACTGGTATCATGTAAATCTGATTCCGATAAAAGTGATAAATCTGATTCATCATCCGAAATTGTTGTGACTACCGATATTACCGAAGCAACTACAACGGAAGAAGTTCCTGCGACAACTGAAAGTACTTCAGCAGAAGTGAATTATAAATATCAGGAATACGCTGAAATGTCGCCGGAGGAGATAGTCGCCGGAATGTCGCTTGAACAGAAAGTTAATCAGATGCTTCAGCCGGCAGTTTACAATGTCAACAAGGATGACATGAAGGCTAACGATTATGGCAGTATTCTTTCGCAGACAGAGTGCGTTGATGCCGCTTCGTGGCGTGACATTGTAGATGAATTTCAGCAGGCAGCTATTGATTCTGAAACAGGAATCCCATATGTTTACGGACAGGATGATGTTCATGGCGTTAATTACTGTCTTAATGCGGTATATTTTCCGCACAATATCGGGCAGGGTGCAGCAAACAACGAGGAACTTGCGTATCAGGTAGGACTTATCACTGCTGATGAAGCGAAGCTCTGCCATTGGCTGTGGAACTTCTCGCCATGTGTTGCACAGTCAGAGGATCCTCGCTGGGGAAGAACCTATGAATCCTACGGCTCTGACCTTGAAACAATTACAAAGCTCAGTACAGCCTACACAAAAGGTCTTATTGACGGCGGACTGGTTGCCTGTGCAAAGCATTATTTTGGTGACGGAAATGTTGTATATGGTACCGGTGAAGACGATATGCTCATTGACCGTGGTGACGCTCAGCTTACCGACGCTGAAATAGCTGAACAGCTTGAACTGTATCAGTCACTGATAGATGCCGGAGTTCAGACGATAATGATAAGTCATTCCTCGCTTAACGGCGTAAAGATGCACGAAAACAAAGAGTACATCATGAAGCTTAAAGACGAAATGGGATTTGAAGGCTTTATTGTAAGTGACTGGGGTTCTATTGGAAATATTACAGGTTCTTCTTATAGGGAAAAGGTAATAAAGAGCGTCAATGCCGGAATTGATATGCTTATGGAAACAGAAGACTTTGAAGAAGCAAGACAGATAATCATGGATGCTGTCGGCAGCGGAGAAATAAGCGAAGAACGCATAAACGACGCTGTTACAAGAATTATCAGAGTCAAGAAGGAAGCCGGAATATTTGATGATCCTCTCTTTGAGGATATGAAAACAGAACAGAATGAAACAGGCTCTATGGAATACAGAGCAGTTGCTGAACAGCTTGTTGAAGAAAGTCTTGTTCTGCTTAAAAATGAAAATCAGACATTGCCGTTAAAAGAGGGAACTAAGGTTTATATAACAGGTCCGGCGGCAGATAACGGTCAGGCACAGTGCGGCGGCTGGACAGTGAGCTGGAACGCTGCTCCGACAGAAGACGTTGAAGGTGTTACCACGATTCAGGAAGCTTTTGAGAGATACGCTGATGATTACGGAATCGAGGTTATAACCGATTCTGGCGAAGCAGATAAAGCTGATGTTGTTCTGCTCTGTATCGGAGAACAGTCATACGCAGAGTGGAACGGCGATACAGAAGATATGGAACTTTGCGGAGAACTCGGACTTATGGGAAATGCAAAGGCAATCAAAGAAGCAGAAGCTCTTGGAAAGCCAACAGTTGCGTGCGTTGTGGCTGGCAGACAGGTTATTCTTCCTGAGGACTATGAAAAATGGGACAGCGTAGTAATGTGCTATCTGCCCGGTTCAGAGGGTAAGGGAATATCAGATGTTCTCTGCGGATGCACCGATTTCAAGGGAAAGCTTCCTTCACCGTGGTATGGCTCAGTTTCTCAGATAGGTACTGAAGAATGCTTCCTTGAGCGTGGATACGGCTTATCATACGGCGACGGTTTCACAGCCCGTACAGAGCCGGCTGCTGTTCCTGATGCTGATACAGAAAAGGATTCAGATGATGAAATAGATCCTATGGCTGGTACCAATTATACCAAAGGTCTTTTTAAGGACGGTGTATATGTCAATGAGTATGCTGGTATAAAGATGAGTGTTCCGGGAGATTATTCAGAAGCCAGTGCAAGTGATATAAAGTTAAGTGAAGATCTGGCAGTATCTATGGCTCCTGACGAAAAAACTAAAGTAATTGAAACAGCAAGAATTATGGATGACGCTTTCTGGAGCGGTGGTGAATTTATTTCAATCTTCTTCTTAAACACCAAACTTGGTGTTCCTGATGATTCGGACTATACCGAGGAAGATTATTATAATTACCAAAAGGAAATTTATGAAAATCTGGGCAGCGATGCAGGCGGTACATATACTTTAGAAGCTCCTGAAAATGTCAAACTTGGCGGAGAAGAATACGTCAGAAATATAATTAAATTTACATACAGCTATGGCGGAGAAGAGTATACATACGATTATGTCAAAAAAATTGATGATAATCTTATGTGTATCATATCCATTTCTAACAGTGACGCTGAAAAGACTCCTGAATTCTTTGAAGCATTATTCAGCTGATAATCAGATTAAGATACATCATTTACTCTGAAAAAAACATTGACAAGCTGCCTGAAATATGCTATAATGCTAATGTTCCGGAATTCCGGATATCATACGACAGTTCGTTTGCACCATCCTGTCGATAAACAAAACTACGGGCAGATCACAAGGTGATTTCAGTATGCGTGTGTTTCTGCGGACACACGCATTTTTTTAAGAGGTGTATACATGTATAAATTAAGGGTAAAGGCAGCTTTTGACAGTGCTCATTTTCTCAGTGGATATAACGGGAAGTGTGCGAATATCCATGGTCATCGCTGGACGGTAGAGGTTGAGATAAAGGGCGAAGAATTACAGCAGACCGGCGAAAAAATAGGAATGCTGATAGATTTCGGCGACCTGAAAAAAGCAGTAAAGGAGCTTGCAGACAGCTTCGATCATGCTCTGATATACGAAAGCAGAAGTCTCAGAGAGAGTACGCTCACTGCACTTGCAGAGGAGAATTTCCGGCTTATAGAGGTTCCGTTCAGACCGACAGCTGAGAATTTTGCAAAGTATTTTTACGGTCTGCTCAGCGGACAGGGCTTAGAAATATCATCTGTAACTGTCTATGAAACTCCCGATAACTGTGCAGTTTACGAGGTGTGAGATATGGGAACATACAGACTTGCAGAACATTTTGTCAGCATAAACGGCGAGGGCAGACTTGCGGGTGAACTGGCACTTTTTCTCAGATTTACCGGATGTAATCTCAGATGTGACTGGTGTGATACCATGTGGGCTAATGAGAAGGATGCTTCGTTTACTGCAGTAACAGATTCAGATCTCGTGGAAATTGCAGAACAGGCGATTGCTGCTTATGGAGTGAAAAATGTAACTCTTACAGGCGGCGAACCGCTTTTACAGGAGGATCTTGCGATTCTTTGCGGTAAACTTTCCTCTCTCGGACTTAATACGGAAATAGAAACAAATGGTTCAGTACCGGTTGAAGGATTTCTTGGCAGATGCGAAGAAAACGGCTGTCGTCCGTCGCTGACAATGGATTATAAGCTTCCTTCAAGTGGAATGGAACAGAATATGTGCACTGAAAATCTTAGTCTACTGAAGGATACTGATACACTCAAATTCGTATGCGGCTCACGGAATGATCTTGATCGTGCCGCTGAAATTCTGGAGAAATTCAGACCTGAATGTGCGGTATATCTCAGTCCGGTGTTCGGGGAAATCAAGCCTGCTGAAATGGTGGAATTCATGAAGGAGCAAAAGCTTGGGAATGTTCGCCTGCAATTACAGCTTCATAAAATAATATGGGATCCTATGGAGAGAGGAGTGTAATAATGGCAATAGACAGAGAAAAAATTGAATATCATATACGGGAGATACTGAAAGCTCTCGGAGAGGATCCTGACCGTGAGGGACTTATTGAAACTCCAGAGAGGGTTGCCCGAATGTATGAAGAAGTTTTTGAGGGAATACAGTACAGCAATCATGAAATAGCTGAAATGTTCGGCAAAACATTTTCCTCTCCGAACAAGGATAACAGACAGTCGGCTGTTGTTATGCGTGATATAAGCGTTTTCAGCTACTGTGAGCATCACATGGCACTGATGTACGATATGACGGTGAATGTTGCGTATATTCCTGACGGTAAGGTTCTTGGACTCAGCAAAATTGCCCGTATCTGTGACATGGCAGCAAAGAGACTGCAGCTTCAGGAACGTCTTGGCGAGGATATTGCGGAGATAATCATGGAGGCTGCTGGAACGGAAAATGTCGGTGTGGTTATTACTGGTTCTCACAGCTGCATGACGGCAAGAGGAATCAGAAACGTGCCGGCAAGAACTATGACCACAACGTTCTACGGAAAATTCATAGAGGACAAGGAACTTCAGAAGCTTGTTCTCTGAGAGGTGAAATAAAAAATGAAAGCAATGGTATTATTCAGCGGAGGAGTGGACAGCACAACCTGTCTTGCAATTGCTGTAAAGGAGCATGGTGCAGAGAATGTCACTGCACTTTCAATCAGCTATGGACAGAAGCACAGCCGTGAGATTCAGGCGGCACAGAAGCTTGCGGATTACTATAAAGTGGAGTGGAAACAGCTTGATCTTTCGTTGATTTTTGCTGATTCCGATTGCTCACTGCTGACTGGTTCGGATAAGGAAATTCCAAAGGAAACTTATGCTCAGCAGCTCAGTGAAACGGACGGAAAGCCGGTTTCAACGTATGTACCGTTCAGAAACGGACTTTTCCTTGCATCGGCAGCAAGTATGGCTCTTTCTCTCGGATGCGAGCTTATATATTACGGTCCGCACGCTGACGACGCAGCCGGAAGTGCATATCCTGACTGCAGTGAGGAATTCAACAACGCAATAAATACAGCCATATATATCGGAAGCGGGAAACAGCTCCGCATAGAAGCTCCTTTCGTGAGCAAAACTAAAAAGGAAATTGTAAAACTTGGTCTTGAACTCGGCGTTCCGTACGAACTTACATGGAGCTGCTACGAAGGCAGTGACAAACCGTGCGGAGTATGCGGAACTTGTCGTGACAGACAGGAAGCATTCCTTGCAAACGGAATCGACGATCCATTAATAAAATAAGGAGAGATAATTATGACAGGAAGAACCAAAGAAGAAACAGCTGGACTCAGTCTGCTTGGTAATAAAAAGACTGAATATCCGGATAATTATGCTCCGGAAATGCTGGAAACATTCATCAACAAGCATCAGGACAGAGATTATTTTGTAAAATTTAATTGTCCGGAATTTACAAGTCTGTGTCCTATTACAGGACAGCCGGATTTCGCAACGATATACATCCAGTATGTTCCTGATGTAAAAATGGTAGAGAGCAAGTCGCTGAAGCTTTATCTGTTCAGCTTCCGCAATCATGGAGATTTTCACGAGGACTGCGTAAATATAATTCTCAATGATCTTGTAAAGCTTACCGATCCCCGATATATGGAAGTATGGGGCGAATTCACTCCACGAGGAGGAATTTCAATTCATCCGTACTGCAACTACGGCAGACCGGGAACACGCTGGGAGCAGGTAGCTGTTGACCGTCTTTCAGCATGGGGACAGCCCCGATAACGTGCTCTTGACATCTGTCATGCAATGTGTTAAAATATTATAAGGATGTGATGAAATGAAACTGATACTTGCCTCAGCATCACCGAGACGTAGAGAACTGATGAAGCTGATAACCGAGGATTTTACAGCTGTTTCGTCCGATGTTGATGAAACACTTCCGCCGGACATATCACCGCTTGAAGCATCTGAATATCTGGCACGGGTCAAGGCGGAAGCAATTGCACCTGAGTATCCGGAAGATATCGTTATCGGCTGTGATACTACTGTTATCAGCGGAAATGAAATTCTTGGCAAGCCCCGTGACCGTGCTCATGCAGAGCAGCTTCTGCGGGAGCTTTCAGGAAAGACACATATAGTCGTTACTGGCTGTGCAATCGTGTCCGACGAAAAGAAATATTCCTTTTCAGTTTATACTGATGTGACCTTCCGGAATCTCTCCGAAGCCGATATACAGGCGTATATCTCTACCGATGAGCCTTATGATAAGGCAGGAGGATACGGTATACAGGGGAAAGGGGCACTTCTTGTTGATAAAATCAGCGGTGATTATTTCAACGTGGTGGGACTTCCGGTGTCACGTCTTAATTATGAGTTAAATGAATTTATCAAAGGAGCTAAATCATGAATAATACTGCTTTTCACAATGCTGATATCCTTCTTCCGAAAAAATCCACAGACACTTATAAGTGGTCTGTAATTGCCTGTGATCAGTACACAAGCGAACCCGAATACTGGGACAGCGTTTATGAGACAGTAGGTGATGCACCGTCTACACTCAATCTCATTCTTCCGGAGCTTTTCCTCGAACAGGATGGAGTTTCTGAGCGTATCAGCACTATACACAGTGCAATGGACGATTATATGTCACAGGAGCTTTTTGACGAATACAAGGATGCAATGATTTACGTTGAGAGAATTCAGGGTAATGGCATACTCCGTCAGGGAATTGTTGGTGCAATAGATCTTGAAAAATATGATTTTTCAAAGGGAAGTACATCTGAAGTCCGTGCAACAGAGGCTACTGTAATAGAAAGAATTCCCCCCAGAATCAAGGTGAGACAGGGGGCACCTCTTGAGCTTCCGCACATTATGATTCTCATTGACGATCCGGACTGCACAGTTATCGAGCCTCTTGCTGAAAAGGCAGCTTCTATGGAGAAGCTTTACGATACAGAGCTTATGCAGGGCGGCGGAAGTATCAAGGGTTATCTTGCTGACAGCACAGAACAGGAACGTATAGACAATGCACTGACAGCACTTTCTGATCCTGCTGTTTTTGCTGAAAAGTATAATATGGCTGATACACCGGTTCTGCTTTATGCTATGGGTGATGGAAACCATTCTCTTGCAACTGCAAAGGAATTCTATGAGCAGCTTAAAAAAGCAAATCCTGATCAGGATCTTTCCGGTCATCCGGCAAGATTTGCACTTGCTGAGATCGTAAACCTTCACAGTGATGCACTCAAATTCGAGGCTATTCACCGTCTTGTATATGATGTTGACTGCGATGATCTCATGGCATCACTGACAGAAGCACTCGGACTTTCTGAGGATAAGGAATCAGATCAGTATGTTATCTGCTGCTGCGGCGGAACTGAGAAGAAGATGTGGATCCACAACAAGACATCCAATCTTTCTGTTGGTTCTCTCCAGAATTTCCTTGACGGATATATCAAGGAAAATAACGGAAAGATCGATTATATCCACGGTGCTGATACAGTAAAGCAGCTTGCTGAAAAGCATAATGGTGCCGGCTTTATTCTTCCTGATATGGATAAATCACAGCTCTTCCCGACTGTAATCAAGGACGGAGCACTTCCGAGAAAGACTTTTTCAATGGGACACGCTGAGGATAAGCGTTTCTACATGGAAGCAAGAAGAATCACAAAATAAAAGAAGCAGGCTGTCTGGTGTAGTTTCCGGACAGCCTTAGTATATAAGGAGACATGGAATTTATGAATATTTCAGACGCTCAGAAAAGAATAGAGGAGCTTTCCGCACTTCTTGACAAATACAGCTATCAGTACTATGTGCTGGATAATCCGGAGATATCGGACTATGAATTTGATATGCTCATGCAGGAGCTTAAATCACTGGAGGAACAGTTTCCGGAACTGATACTGCCGACATCTCCGACTCAGCGTGTCGGCGGAATGGCACTGAACAAGTTTGAAAAGGTAAACCATGCGGTTCAAATGGCGAGCCTTCAGGATGTTTTTTCCTTTGAACAGGTCGAAAGCTTTGTGCAGAAGTGCCGTGAAGAACTCGGCAGCGTGGAATTTTCAGTTGAGCCGAAAATTGACGGACTCTCCGTATCACTCGAATATGAAAACGGAATCTTCACAAGAGGTTCTACCCGTGGTGACGGTTTTGTGGGCGAGGATGTAACAGCGAATCTGCGTACAATACGCTCAATTCCGCTGAAAATAGAGAATGCACCGGAATTTTTAGAGGTCAGGGGAGAGGTATATATGCCCCGTGACAGCTTTTTCTCGCTTGTAGAACAGCAGGAACTCAAAGGCGAAGCTCCTTTCAAGAATCCAAGAAATGCGGCGGCTGGATCTCTGCGCCAGAAGGATTCAAAGATAACAGCAAAACGCCGCCTTGATATATTCATTTTCAATGTACAGCAGATCACAGGACGTGAATACGAGATGCATACACAGTCTCTTGACGATCTGAAAGCAATGGGATTCAGAACCCTTCCTTCATACAGAATCTGTACTGAATCGGCTGAGATCAGGGCGGAAATAGACCGTATCGGCGATGAGCGTGCGGAGTTCGGATTTGACATTGACGGCGTGGTAATCAAGGTAAACAGACTTTCTCAGCGTGATATAATGGGAGCTACCTCCAAAACTCCGAAATGGGCTGTTGCGTATAAATATCCTCCGGAGGAAAAGGAAACAAAGCTGCTTGACATCGAAATAAACGTAGGACGTACCGGCGCAATCACACCTGTTGCGGTTTTTGAACCGATTTTGCTTGCCGGAACCAGCGTTTCAAGAGCAGTACTGCACAATCAGGATTTCATTGACGAAAAGGATATACGCATCGGTGATATAATTGTTGTCCGTAAAGCCGGAGAGATAATTCCGGAGGTACTGCGAAGTGTTTCGCATGAAGAAAATTCAGAGAAATTCAGTCTCCCGACTGTATGTCCTGTCTGCGGAACTCCGTCTGTGCGTGATGACGGAGAGAGCGTTCTCCGCTGTCCTAATGTATCATGTCCGGCGCAGCTTCTGAAAAATATGATACATTTTGCTTCAAGAAATGCCATGAATATCGACGGACTTGGCGAAGCAAATATGAAGCTTCTTGTAGAAAGCGGATTGGTAAAATCTACGGCTGATCTTTATATTCTTGAAAAGGAACAGCTTACAGAACTTGAGCGTTTCGGCGAGAAATCGGCTGAAAATCTCGTAAATGCGATAGAAGCGTCAAAGAAAAACGAAGCAGACAGGCTTGTTTTTGGTTTGGGAATACGCAATATCGGACAGAAGGCAGCAACGCTCCTGTGTGAGAAATTCGGCAGAGTTGAAGCACTTCTCAATGCGGAAAAGGACGAAATATCTGCGATTGAAGGCTTCGGAGATGTTATGGCAGAAAGCGTATACAATGCGCTTCGTGAGCCGCATACGATTGAGCTTATCAGCCGTCTCAAGGAGTATGGCGTAAATATGACATACAGCAAAAAGTCAGCGAGTGATGCACGTTTCAGTGGAATGACATTTGTGCTTACAGGAACACTTCCCACCATGAAGCGTGATGAAGCAAAGAAGCTTATCGAGAGCTTCGGCGGCAAGGTGAGCGGTTCTGTATCAAAGAAAACAAGCTTTGTGGTTGCCGGTGAGGAAGCCGGCAGCAAACTGGTAAAGGCTCAGGAACTCGGAATTGAAATCCTCTCAGAAGCGGAATTAATCGAAAGAACAAAGTGACGGTGAATTATAATGGGTTGGACACCTCAGCAGGAAAACGCTATAAATGCACGGAATTCATCAATAATTGTATCAGCGGCGGCGGGAAGCGGAAAAACCTCAGTGCTGACGGAACGTCTTGTCAGATTGATTGCCGATCCTGCTTCTGGTGTAAGAGCTGACAGGATGATAGTGGTTACCTTTACCAATGACGCTGCTGCCGAGATGAAAAACAGACTTGATAAACGACTTCGTGAGCTGATAAATCAGAATCCGGGAAACCAGCATCTCCTAAAGCAGCAGACGCTTTTGCAAAGTGCGAGGATATCTACAATCAATTCGTTCTGTTTTGAGCTTATCAGAGATAATATTACAAATCAGGGAATAACTTCTGGTTTCAGAATTATGGATGAAACGGAAAACAGAGCACTCAAGGATCAGGCAATAGATGATCTTCTTGACTGGTATATAGAAAATGAATATGATAAAATATCATTTATGTACGATCGCTTCTGTATCAAAAATGAGCGTGTTCTGGTCGAGGTGATATCCCTGGCAGATGAATTTCTTGGATCAGTTGCACTCAGGGATAAGTGGCTTGATAATGCTGAAAACGAGTACCGGAAAGAACTTCGTAACTCCATTTATTACAGCAGACTGATGAAAGCGATTACGGAAAAAGCGGAAAAAGCATTGAATCTTGCAGATGATTGTCTTGGAATGATAAGCAGAATTTTTCCGGATATCCAGAATTATCCTCAGGCACTTGCATCCTTTGAACAGGCTGAAAAAGAGTATGATCAGGTAAGCAGGCTTGCAGATATCATAAAATCAGGACGTTTTCCGGATGAGGAAGAAGCCGGACGTCTTATGGAATTCGGAAAAGTTCAGACAGTAAGTGCCAAAACTCCGCATAACAAGAATCTCAGAGATGTATATAAGAAAAAACGTGAACAGCTTAAGTTGATGATTCCTGAGATAATATACGGTGCAGATAAGGCTGAAAGCGATTTTTATGAGTCTGCTGAGGTTACGTTTGTACTTGTGGAGATGCTTCGTAAATATCATGAAATTATCTGGGAAAAAAAGTGCCAGAAAAATGCTGTCAGCTTTGAGGACGGAGAAAAGCTTGCACTTGATATTCTTGCTGATACTGACAGTCAGGGCAGAATAATTCCCTCTGAGACAGCCAGAAGAACAGCCGAATTCTATGATATCATAATGATTGACGAGTATCAGGATTCAAATAACAAGCAGGATCTTATTTTTAGACTGATATCAAGGAATTTCAAGCATTCTCCCGACGGAGATCCGATGTATGGTGATAATGTTTTTCTTGTAGGCGATGTAAAGCAGGCGATTTATGGTTTCAGACTGTCGAATCCTAAGAATTTCATTGATACTCTCAGCACTTCGGAAAAATTCGATGCTGAAAGTGACTGTAAGAATCAGTCGATAGTGCTGAACAGGAATTTCCGAAGTTCTCACGGAGTAATCGACTTTGTAAACTTCGTTTTTTGTCAGATTATGTCTGAAAAATGCGGGGGAATAAGATACGACGGAGATGAAATGCTTTGCTTTGGAGCGAAGCCGTACGAAAATGCCGGAGACTCATGTCTTACAGAGATCGCACTCATCAACGATGATACGCCGGATGACGAAGAAAACAGCAGTGACGAAAAGAACGACTGTGATATAAATTATGAAGCTGAGTATACTGCAAACAAGATAGCTACCATGATAAATGAAGGCTATAAGGTTATCACAGGCGGTGAACCTCGTTCGTGCTGTCCATCAGATTTCGGTATACTTGTCCGCACAAACAAGTATATCAATGTTTATGCAAAGGCACTGAATGATCGTGGAATACCAGCAAAGACAGGTGAGGAGAAGGGATATCTCAGATCACGGGAAATAGCTGTTCTTATTGATCTTCTCAGGGTGATTGACAATCCGCTGAGTGATATTCCGACAGCGGCAGTTCTTACCTCGCCGATGTTCATGTTTACTATTCAGGAACTTGCATACATCAAGTCGCTTGACAGAGAAAATAGGATATATTCCATACTTCTTGGTGTTGCTGACGGTATGTATCCTGATTGCACAGACGCGGCTTTTGCAGGAAAGTGTCGTGATTTTCTTAGATTCATTGATTCATTCCGATTGAGTGCAGTAACTATGACCATAGGAGAGCTTATCACACTGATATATGATACCACTGATTTTATTTCTGTTATGCAGATGAGCGAGGATGGAGAAAAGAAACGTGCGAATCTCAGGCTTCTCATCCAGTATGCCCAGAATTATGAGAGTTCCTCTGCGTACGAAGGTACGGGTGGTCTCAGCGGATTTCTCCGGCATATTGACAGAGTGCTTGAAACAGGTGATTTTCAGCAGGGAAAGTCATCGGTAGAATCAGGCGATTATGTCAGAATACAAACGATTCACGGCTCAAAGGGACTTGAATATCCGTTTGTGTTTATTGCTGAAACATCAGGAAAATTCCGTTTTGATTCTCAGAATGCCATGTTTTCAGCAGACGGAAGGATAGGATATAATCTTTATGATCCTAAGCTGATAAGACGTTACAGGACATTCCAGCAGCTAATGCTTCACGATGAGGAAAAAAAAGCTGTCCGCAGTGAAGAAATGCGGCTTCTTTATGTCGCAGTGACAAGAGCAAAGCAGAAACTGTTCATAAATCTGAAGGCAGGAGAAAAATCGCTTAAAAGTGTTCAGTCAAAGATTGACGCTATACATCTCAGAAACGGAGATATTTCTGAGGAAGTGTACAATGCCGTGAGATTTTCCGACTGGCTGTGGTCGTCTCTGCTGATGCACCATGATATGGTGCGGATTTCGGAACAGCTGCATCTTAATATTCCTGAAAACTTTGTAAAGTTCCGTGATAAACTTTTTGATATTGTGATATCTGAACCTGTCGTTCAATCCGTGCAGCTCCGTGAAGCAGAGAAGTCAGAAAAAGCAGTTCCGGATCCTGAAATATGTAAGAAAATTATGAAAATGATCAGTTCGGAATATGACAGATCGCTTTCTGAAATGCCTGCAAAGCTGAGTGTTACGCAGATTACAAGAAAACTTAAGGGCGAGGATGATGAATTTGATTTCCGTCTGAAACGTCCGGCTTTTATTTCAGGAGAAGGATATCTTTCAGGAACAGAACGCGGTACGGCTATACATACATTTCTTCAGTATTGCGATTTTGGAAGTGCAATAAATGATCCGGAATCTGAACTTGAACAGATGATAAATATGGGATATCTCAGCAGGACGGAAGCAGAAGCGGTAGATATTGTCAGGATCAGAAGATTTTTTGAAAGTAATCTCTATCGCCGCATGACGAGTTCAAAGCAGATGTGGAGAGAAAAGAAATTCATGGTTGCAGTTGCACATCTTAATATTGATAATTCCATTATGGAACTTTTCAGACGATCAGACGGAATGATCAAAGGTATTGTGGACATGATGTTTGAGGAAGATGATGGTCTTGTTATCGTTGATTACAAATCAGACAGGGGGATTTCAGCCGATGCACTTGCAAAAAGGTACAGCGTTCAGCTTCGGTTGTATACGGCTGCTGTTGAGCTGACAATGAAGAAAAAAGTAAAGGAAGCATATCTGTATTCTATCGATCTTGAAAAGGAAATTCCGATAAAACTTTAAAAAATGTCCGGTTCAATATGAACCGGACATTTTTTGAAAGAAAACCGGCATCTATATAAGATGCCGGTCATTTAAAGGAGAAGATGTGTGGGAATAGTTGTTGATTAAGTGTACGGAGAACTGATCATCAGGATTTTTTCTCCTGAAGTTCGAGAGTTATTTTGATATCCTCTCCGTATCTGCTGACTGTAAGAACAATTTCATCGCCAGCCTTGTGCTCGCTGATTATTTCGTTAAGTTCCGCAGCGGTTGTAATTGCCTTGCCGTCAACATCGATGATAACATCGCCCTGAAGGATACCAGCCTTTTCAGCGGCACTGTCCGGCATAACGGAAAGAACGTAAACTCCCATAGGAAGATTGAGATAGCGTGAGTAAGTTTCAGTGATATCATTTGTTGATATACCGATTTGAGGTCTGCCGGTAACATACTGGTAGTTGATAAGGTCGTCAATGATTACCTTAGCGTCTGAGATCGGGATTGCAAATCCAAGACCTTCAACGCTGGGCATACCGTAGCTGGAGGACATCTTGGAGGAATTGATACCGATTACCTGACCGCAGCTGTTGAGGAGAGGTCCGCCGGAGTTACCACTGTTGATAGCAGCGTCAGTCTGGATAAGGGACATACTCCTCTCATTTACGGAAATTTCTCTGTTAAGAGCAGAAACGATACCACTTGTAACTGAGCCGAAAAGATCGAAGCCGAGAGGATTTCCGACAGCGATAACAAGCTCGCCTACCATAAGATCGTTGCTGTCACCGATAACAGCGGGTTTAAGACCTGTTTTGTTTACTTTAAGAACTGCGATATCAGTTTCGATGTCGTATGCAATGATATTTGCCTCAACTTCGCTTTCATCGCTGAAAAGCACTGAAACTTCAATTGCTTTACCAGCCTGATATTCACTTGTATCGTAAACGCAGTGAGCATTAGTAACGATATATCCGTCTTCTGAGATTATAAAACCTGTACCGGCTGATGAACCTTCACGTGTCTGAGGCTCAGGACTCCAGCCGAAGAATCCTCCGTATGGTGATTCCTCAGTAAATTCAAATTTTGAAGCAACTCCTACAACTGAGGGCATAATTTCGTCAACAATTTCCGGAATTGGCTTTGCATCCTCACGAGAAGCAAGCTGGATAAGACTGGGGATGTCCTCTGCAGCGGAACCGTTATTTGAGGCGTTGAGATTTTCAGCCTCAAGAGAGTCATCACCATCCGTGGATCTTTTCTTTTCCGGATCAAATTCAGATACTTCAGTTTTGTCCTTGTTGTCCATGTATATCTTGTATCCCTGAATTGAACCTACACCCACAACGGCAAGGCATAGAACGAATATAGCTGATTTGAGGAGAAAATGCTTGCGTTTCTTTTTAGGCTTGGGATTGTTTTCAGAAGTAAAAGCATAGGAATTATAATCAGGAGGATACGGTTCAGATGAAGCAGTTTCACCGTAATAATTTTCGTAGTTCTGAGGTTCTACACTACCGATATCAGAGAGATTATCTGTCTCGTTTGTAAAAGTATCATGATTGTCGTCGGGATTAAATTTATTTATCATAAGAATCTTCCTTTCGGTTAAGATTTGTTTAACTCTGTACTTTTTATTATAAGCTTTTTTGTGATAATTATATGATAATCGATAGAAAAAAATAAAAAAATCATGTGTGTATGTGATAAAGAGTTTGAAAAAACACAAATGCCACAGCATATGCCGTGACATTTGTGTAATTACTTGCAATATCATGTAAGAGCCTTGATAGTTTCCATAGGTTCAAGCGGAAGTTCTACAAAATTGAAATCAGAGTCGGAATAGCCAAGCTGTGCAAGGAGTTCGCCGTTGCCGTTTGTTACGATATTGAAAGCTTCATCGTAAACAAGCTGATACAGGTGGCGGAATGAATCGAAGTCAGCTTCGGTCCAGTTATCAGTATAAATTCCCCATGCGCTGATTATTTCGTCATTTGTAAGAGTAGTTCCCATAGACCAGTTAAGGAGAGATACAGACTGTTCTGCAATTATAAGCCATGTCTTATCATCCTGTATTCCTCTGATTCCGTTAAGCATAGACATAAACTCGTTGACGCTTTGGCGTTTGAAATCAGACTGAGTGTAGTCCCTGAATGCTCCGGCATCCTCAAAAGCCTTGCGGACATCTTCGTATTCTGTGGTTATATTGCCGCTATCGTAGTCGAATACATAGTTTCCTATAATAATTCCGCTATCCCAAGTGATGGCATTTTCAAGCATTACATATACTTTTTCAGTACCTTCGCCTGTAATAGTTTCATCAAAGTTCTGGTCATAGGGGAAGGTGATTTCTTTTGATTTAAACGCTGTAAAATTGCCATCTCTGTATGCGTTGAATGTAATAATAAACTTGCCGTTTGCATCAGACGGTAAAGTGATACTGTAATGGACAGCGGCTTTTTTAGCAGTTGTAGTAGTGGTGGGGGCGGTAGTACTGGAAACAGTAATCTCAGTAGTATCTGTTGTTGATATTTCAGTTTTTGTACTTGTTGTCGTCTGAGATGTAATTTCATCTGTCGTTGAAGCTGTGGTTGTAATGGTATCTGTTACAGATGTTGTTTCTGTAACGATTCCCGTATAGAAATCATTATTTTCCGGCTGATTATCTTTCGTACCCTGACGGCTGAGACCTTTTATAGCAAGGAATCCGAATCCGGCAACAAGAATTAATGATGCTGCAATACCTAAAGCATATGAGCGATACCAGGGTGTTTTTGTGATTTTATCTGCTTTTCTGTCTGTAATGAATTCATCCTTATTATTATTCATATCCAATTTCTCCTCACAAAGTTTTGCGATACGCTTTTTAGCAGATTTATCAGCAAATGGAAAATCTTCAGATATTTTTTCTATCTCATAATCATCCAGTTCAGTCAGTCTGTTCAGAAAATCATATTTATTGTCATTCATTGTGCGAACTCTCCTTACAGATATTTTTCATTTTCAAGCTTTTTGCGGATACGCTCTTTTGCTCTGCTGCTTCTCTGACGTATAGCGGCAGCTGAAAGAGAAAGTTTTTCAGCGATTTTTTTCAGTTTCATTCTGTAAAAATACTGGTAGATTATGATTGAAGTATCGGGCTCTCCGAGAGATTTAACGATTTCCCAGAGTTTTTCGTTAAAAAGCTTCTGTTCTGCCAGCATGTCAGGAGAAGAAGAATTTTCAGGTATTTCAGAATCTTCATCCTCTATATAGCCTGTATTCTGTCTGCTATACATAATTTTTTTATATGTATTGATAGCTTTTCTCTTGGCGATTATGCTGATGTAGTTTTTTATCGGACCCTTGCCCGCATATTTATCTGTGTTGCTGAATATCTCAACAAAAACATCACTGACGCAATCGTCGATATCTTCTCTGGTCGCAGTATCTTTAAGCTTGCTGAGAACAATTGCATACACGAAATTGCTGTACTGATCAATCAGTATATAGTGTGCTTTCTGCGGAGATTTTCTTATAAGATCAAACCATTCTGCATCTGTCATATCAGTCATACCTTTCATTTGAATCGATTCATATATAACAGTCAAACGAGAAAAGAAAATGTGACATAATTTTTGAAATAAATATAAAAGCATTACTTTTAAACGCTTTAGTATGTTGGAAAAGTTCAGAAATATAAAATAAGGGGACGCTCTGCAAGTGAAGACGTCCCCTTATAATTGTTTTATTATAACATTTTTGGCAAATCGTCAATCAAGCTTTGACTTAGCCTTTTCAGTGAATTTCGTTCCGAAAACAAGAAATCTTTTGTGAGTTCCCTCGCCGATAGTTCCTTTTTCGTCGTATGCACGGACATCAAATGTAAATTCTCTGCCGTTTACCTCACGGAGAACAGCTTCAGCACGGACGTTCATTCCCTCAGGAGTTGCAGCCGTGTGAGCGATATTGAGCATAGTTCCGACAGTAGTTTCGTCGTCTTCAAGGAAATCGGAAAGACAGCAGCACGCTGCCTTTTCCATTAACATAGTCATAACGGGAGTTGCGAAAACCTCAAGACTTCCGCTTCCTATATTAACAGCAAGATTTTTGGTGATACTGTAAGATCAGCACGGCCGGAAATTCCTGTTTCAATTTTTTTCATAATATCAATCCTCATCTGTAACAGGAGAATCTGAATAAAGGTCGCCTATTACACGGTCGTAAGTAAGGTCATCCAGTTCTGTGACATTTTCGATTGAAGGATCGTATGCAGTTGAATAGATAGGAAGCTCCTTCAGGTAGTTTGTCATTTTTTTGATGAATGCATCATTAGGAGCGTCAATCACATCAAGGATCACATAAGGAACGTAGAAGAATGAGAACTTTCCTTCAGGAACTTTTGAGAAATCTGCATCGTAGTTGCTCCAGAAGAAGCAGGTCTGCTCATAAAGAAGACTTTCCCTTTCCTCTGTAAGATCAAGTCTGTTATAGACGCTGGTTTCGTTTCTCAGTGACGGGAAATGATCTCCCACGAAGAATACGAGAGTAGGTTCTTCAACATTTTCAAGCTGTTTGAGGAATACTTCAAGGGCGTCATTTGAGTGTTGTATCCACTGGAGATAATTACCGAATTCATCGTCAGGATCCTCACCAAGATTGTAAGGCTGATGATTCTGCATGGTTGTAGTGTGGATGTACATAGGCTCATCGGAGCTGTTGAGAAGATCAACAATCTGATTATATACGGTAGAATCCTCAACGTATGTGCCGTAATGACCTACTTCAACAGTGAAATCAGATTCATTCGACTGATCATCATGGAAATACAGCTCATCGAAACCGAAGAGTGGGTAAGTATTCTTTCTGCCGTAGAAGCTTGCCTGGAATGGGTGGATGTATGCTGTATTATAACCCCAGCTCTTGTAGTACTGAGCCAAAGCAGGAAGGTCGTGATCCTTATTATATTCTCTCTGCGGCATATTAGGATCGTTTAATCCCTTTGAAGGGAGACCGAAAAGTAGTTCAAATTCAGCACGGACAGTCCAGCTTGCATAGGTAGGAGTGATAATTCGTCTGCTCACACCAGCTTCGCAGGCGTTGTCAAATTTTTTGTAAACATCGCTGCTGATATCGTCTTTAAGCTCATCGAACACTCGGAAATCAGCGAAGGATTCACTCATGATGTAAATAACGTTGGGTTTCTTACCGTTGTTAAAATTTCCTGCCGCAATTACAGGAGCATCATTTTGGATATCCTTAATGTGTTTTTTGCTGTAATTTTCAGGTTCCTTGATTCTGTGCTCGTAGTCCTCGGAGAGTGTCTGGAGAAGGAAGCCGATAAAGCCGTTGTTGTCGAATTTCTCGTTTATCTTGCTTTGTCTGATAGTATAGGTAGTATCAATATCAAATGCAGAGTAAACATTCTTATAGAACGGACGACACATAACAAATCCGAAAGAAATGAGAATGAAAACAGCACCTATTGCTGTTCTTGGAATAGCCTTCCATTTAACCTTCGGGTTGAAGAACAGGATCAAAAAGAAAAATGCAATTACGATCAGATAGCATAGGACAAGATCCCATGTTATTTTTATGTATGCAAAGGAGGTAAGGCTTTTTACGCTTCGGAAGAGCTTCATATCTGAAATTATCAGATGATTTCCGTTGGTGTTGTATTTGAATCGTTCAGTTGTAGCAAGAGCTACAAAAAGAATACTTTCGACAAGTGTTGCAAGCCATCCTTTTTTAAAGACAGCGAGAAAAAATGTGAAAATCAGATATGTGATGATAAGACCAAAGAGCATTGGGAGGAAATGATCACTCCACATATCAATGTATCGTGATACACTTTTTCCCTGAATTATTTCTGTCATTGACAGGATGAACAGAGGGAAGAGAATAAGTAGGATAAGATTGAGTTTTTTGAATTTATCGGTTCTTTCATCACGTTTCTCGTTAAATATTCTGATTTTCTTAAAGCGTACTTTCTTTTCAGCAGAAGGCTCGGATTTTTCTGGCATTTTATCAGCAACGTCCGACATTTTACTTTTAGATCCTGTTGAGAGGACCTTTTCGATTGACTTATCTGCCATTTATGATCATCCTTTTCTAAAAATATATTTTTTTATTCAATAGTAATCTATAAACATTTTATTATGATGCGGACTTTGTTTGGTATAATTTCCAAAAAGTTCGGTTAATATTTATAATATATCACAAAATTTAAAAAAGTTCAAGCTTTCAAAGGAATTATCACAATTCTGTAATTATTTTTGGCGTATTGGTAATAGTGCGTTATAAAAGCAGTATAGTTTTGTACATATTTAACATATGTTGCACTATACGACCATTCCACCGTTGACAGCAAGTATCTGACCTGTAATGTATTCAGCTTGATTTGAAGCTAAAAATACGGCTGCATCGGCTATATGACGAGGTTCTCCAAAGATACCGAGTGGAATTTCCTCTCTGATAAGTTCGAGATCTTCAGGCGAGAAACGGCTGTTCATTTCGGTCATGATGAATCCGGGAGCAATACAGTTTACTCTTATACCGGACGGAGCAGCTTCCTTGGCGAGAGCTTTTGTAAAACCGATGATACCCGCCTTTGACGCAGAGTAATCGACTTCACATGAAGCACCGCACTGTCCCCACATTGAGGAAATATTGATGATACAGCCTGATTTCCGGCTTATCATGGACGGCAAAACAGCTCTGGAGCAGTTCATTGTGCCCCACAGATTGACTTCCATGATTCTTCTTGCCTTTTCCGGCGTGATATGTGTAAAAAGTTCTATTTCCGATATTCCGGCATTATTCACAAGAAGATCAATTCTGCCGGCATTTCTTATAGCATCGGCAGTTTTTTCCGAATCTGCAACATCAAAGCAGAGAGCAGTTCCGTGAAGTTCTTCTGCAAGTGTCTCAGCCTTTTCGTGCGAACGAGAATAATTAACAATAATAGTATATCCCTCAGCGGCAAGACGGCGGCATATAGCTTCTCCGATTCCGCCTGTACCTCCTGTAATAAGTGCTGTTTTTAACATGGTCATCCCTCCGAAGATAAATTATATCACAAAATACGGTAAAAATCCAGTGTCAATACTTGAAAAAATAATCAAAATATGATATAATGTTTGTATCTATTTTCTGTTTTTGTATGAAAACAGATGATTAATCGCAATAAGAGGTGATTTTGTGAATCAGGAAAAGATAGATCGTATAAACGAGCTTGCCCGTAAATCAAAGAATGAGGGACTTACAGAAGCTGAGAAAGAGGAGCAGAAGCTTCTGCGTGATGAGTACAGAATGTCCGTTACAGGAAATCTTGCGGCTCAGCTCAGAAATACATATATCATGACTCCGGATGGAAAAAAACGTAAATTAGAGAGAAACGGGTGATTATATGACAAATGGAGAGCTTTTTTCAATGGCTGTAAAAGCTGCTGAAAATTCGTACAGTCCGTATTCCGGATTCAGGGTAGGAGCGGCACTTCTTACCGCTGACGGCAGGATTTTTACTGGCTGTAACATTGAAAATGCGTCGTTTTCCATGACGAATTGTGCGGAACGTACAGCTGTTTTCAAGGCTGTTTCCGATGGCGTGAGGGATTTCAGAGCAATAGCCGTAGCTGGCAGCAGCAGTGGAGACTTCTCAAATAGATGTGTTCCGTGCGGTGCCTGCTTACAGGTACTCAGGGAATTCTGCGGCGACGATTTTGTCATAATACTGTCTGACGGATGGTTCAGACTGGCGGATTTCATGCCGATCAGCTTCAGCGGCGAAAATATAAAATAAGGCAATATCGCACAAAGTCCGCCTTACGGCTTTGCACGAAACTTGACTTCGCATCTTTCGCATAACCTCTGTGCGGTATTGCCTAAATATTTCCGAAAAAATACAAGGAGAAATTATGTTAAAAGAAAAAATAGAAAAACATCTGCTTGAAGTGCAGAAGCCGTCACGCTATATCGGCGGCGAAACAGGAAGCATAATCAAGGATATTTCAAAAATAGATGTGCGTTTTGCATTCTGCTTCCCCGATTCCTACGATATAGGAATGTCACATCTCGGAATGAAGATACTTTATTCCCTCATAAATGAACGTGAGAATTATTGGTGCGAGCGTTGTTTTGCTCCGTCAGAGGATTTTGAGGCGGTAATGCGTGAAAATGATATTCCTCTTTACGCACTTGAAAGTCTCGATCCGATAAAGGATTTTGATTTTATAGGATTTACCATGCAGTATGAGCTTTCCTATACAAACGTATTGAATATGCTTGATCTTGCCGGAATTCCGGTATTTGCGTCCGGAAGAAGCGAGGAACTCGGTCAGATAGTTGTTGCCGGAGGTCCTTGCGTGTGCAATCCGGAACCGCTTGCTGATTTCTTCGATCTTTTCATTCTCGGCGAGGGTGAGGAAGTAAATCTTGAGCTTATGGATCTCTACAATGAGATGAAGAAAAGCGGTGCAACGAGAAGGGAATTCCTTATCAGAGCAGCTCAGATCGAGGGTGTTTACGTTCCGTCGCTGTACAGCTTTAATTATAATGAGGACGGAACTATTTCCGGAGTTGAAACAAAGGATGGAGCTCCGGCGGTTGTCCGCAAGAGGATCATCAAGGACTTCGACAAGGTGTATTATCCCGATAATTTTGTTGTTCCTTTCACCGAGATAGTTCATGACCGTGCATCAGTTGAGGTGCTGAGAGGATGTATCCGTGGCTGTCGTTTCTGTCAGGCTGGATTCATTTATCGTCCTTTCCGTGAAAAGACTCCGGATACGATTTGCGGAGAAACAAAAGCTCTTTGCGGAAATACCGGTTATGACGAGGTTTCACTCGTTTCGCTCAGTACAAGCGATCATTCGCAGATTGACGAAATGCTCACAAAGCTCATAGATTACACGGCTGAGGAGAGGATAAATCTCTCACTGCCGTCGCTTCGTGCAGATAATTTTTCTGAGGAGCTTCTTGAAAAAATCAAGAAAGTTCGCAAAAGCGGTCTGACGTTTGCCGCTGAGGGCGGTACACAGCGTCTTCGTGATGTTATCAACAAGAATGTCAGCGAGGAAGAAATCATGAATACCTGCCGCATTGCCTTTGAGGGCGGATACTCGGCGGTAAAGCTTTATTTCATGATGGGACTTCCAACTGAAACTGACGAGGATATTGTCGGAATTGCAGATCTTGCACAGAGAATCGTTGATCTTTTTTACAGCATCGAGAATCGTCCTAAGGGTAAGAGCGTGCAGATTTCTATCAGCGTGGCGACTTTTGTACCCAAGCCATTCACGCCGTTCCAGTTCGAGCCGCAGGATACCCGTGAAATGATTGAACACAAGCAGAAACTGCTCATGGATTCCGTAAAAACAAAGAAAATCAGAGTAAGCTATCACAATCCAGATGTAAGTATGCTTGAAGCAATTCTTGCAAAGGGCGACAGAAGGCTCTGTAAAGCTGTTTATACCGCATGGAAGAACGGCTGTAAGTTCGACAGCTGGGATGAATATTTTAAATACGACAAGTGGCTGGAGGCATTTGAAGAATGCGGTATAGATCCGTCCTTCTATGCAAACAGACGCTTTGATTACGATGAAATACTGCCTTGGGATCACCTTGATTACTACATTTCAAAGGAGTTTTTCATCCGTGAGAACAAGACTGCTCATCAGGCAGTAACAACACCGAATTGCTGTCAGAAATGCTCTGGCTGTGGTGTGACAGCAAGAACAGGAGGGAAATGTTTTGAATAGAGTCAGAGCCGTTTTCGAGAAAAAAGACCGTGCAAAATACATTTCGCACCTTGACCTCAACAGATGTATGCTGAGGATCTTCCGTCGTTCAGGACTGCCTATATGGTATACTGAGGGATATAATCCTCATCCTTACTATGCGTTTGCCCTTGCACTTTCTCTCGGATTCGAGAGCAGCTGCGAGATTCTTGATTTCAACATTACTGATGATGAAATGTCAATGGAGGAAATCCGTGACAGACTCAATGAAGTCATGCCGGAGGGAATGAAGATTATTTCAGTCAAGCCTCAGCGCAAAAAAATCACGGAAATTGCAAAGGCGGAATATGTGGTATCTCTGGAGACAGCCGATCCGGAAAAGCTTCTTGCTGATGTAAAGGCACTTATGGCTTCGGATGAGATACTTATTGAAAAGAAGACCAAGAGAGGCTTCAAAACAGTAAATATAAAGCCTGACACTGAAATCGTGAAGTGTACAGCAAATGATTCTGCACTGGAAATTGTTATGAGATTGCCAGCCGGAACACAGACGAACTACAATCCGTCGCTTTTCCTTGATTCATTGATAAATGCCGGTTCACAGCCGTTCTCAGTGAAAAAAATATGCAGAACCGGAATTCTTCGTGCAGATAATAAAGCTTTCGAATAAAGGAGAAATTCATGGATATTTTCAGAAATGATATAGACGGCGGAAAAGCATTTGACTGGGGAAGAACATCTTCGGATTATGCTAAATACCGTGATATTTATCCGCCCATATTTTTCAGCAAGGTGGCTGAGAGAGGCTTGTGCGTTGAGGGACAGCGTGTGCTTGATATCGGCACAGGAACTGGCGTAGTTCCGAGAAATATGTATCACTACGGGGCAAAGTGGACAGGAGCTGATATTTCGGAAAATCAGATATCACAGGCAATAATTCTTGCTGAAAAAGATGGCATGGATATAGATTTTGTGGTATCATCGGCAGAAGAACTTGATTTTCCTGATGAAAGCTTTGACGTGATAACAGCTTGTCAGTGTTTCTTCTATTTTGATTATGACGTTGTTATTCCCAGACTTGCAAGGCTTCTGAAAAAATGCGGCAGACTTGTGATACTTTTCATGGCATGGCTGCCTTATGAGGACGCAATAGCGGGAAAAAGTGAATCTCTTGTCCTGAAATACAATTCCGGATGGACCGGTGCAGGATATGTTCGCAATCCTGTATACATTCCCGAAATAGCAAATGAATATTTCGATATTGAATATACTGAGGAATACGACCTTGACGTACCGTTTACCCGTGAAAGCTGGAACGGAAGAATGAAAGCCTGTCGAGGCATAGGTGCATCTCTGTCTGATGAAGATACAGCTGCATGGGAGCAGGAACACATGGAAATGCTGAATAATGAAGCTCCTGAATGTTTTGATATACTTCATTTTGCTGCGTGGGCTGTCCTGAAAAAGAAGTGAAATAATTAAAAATATTTTTTTTAAAAAGCTATTGCATTTTCTTCCAAAGTGTGTTATGATATAAAAGCATTTGAAATTCCGCGTGTATTTTTATGTACAGGCGAGGGTTAATGCCGAAAGACATTAAATCGGACAGTCCGCTGCCTTGATTTACGGGATATTCCGTAACAGTGCTCTATGACGCACATTTATTTTTATTTTTCCGCACTGCCACACGCTGAACGGCTTTTGCGGAACGGGTAAGAATGTCCGGAAATTTTAGGAGGAAATTAAAATGGATGCACTCAAGTTAATCAGCGAATCAAGCATGAAGGAAAACGTACCCCAGTTCAACATCGGTGACACTGTAAAGGTTCACGTTCAGATCAAGGAAGGCGATAAGAGCCGTATTCAGATCTTTGAGGGTACAGTAATCGCTAAGAAGCACGGCGGAATCAGCGAAACATTCACTGTAAGACGTGTTGCTCACGGATGCGGAATCGAAAGAGTATTCCCACTTCACAGCCCTGTTGTAGACAAGGTTGAAGTTATCAGACGTGGTAAAGTTCGCAGAGCTAAGCTTTATTACCTCAGAGACAGAGTTGGTAAGGCTGCTAAGGTTAAGGAGCAGATCCGCTAATCGGATGCAGACGGAGTTTTTGCCGGTGTATTCCGGCTTGGAATCTGTATTTATAAGGGAAGCTATGCCTTCTCTATAAATGCAGGTTCATAACTCATATTTTTCCTGAGACACGCCGCCGGACTTCTGTTTTGCGGTGCTGACTTGAATCTGAATGCCTGTCCCCGATCTATGCGATGCACAAGGGACGGGCTTTTTATTTTATTACAGGAGGGTTATCATGGAAGAAAACAAAGAACTTGAAATAGAAAAAGACAAGGATGCTCCTGCAAATGAGCCTGAATCAGAAGCAGAAGAAATTGCAGAGGCAGCAGAAAAGACAGGAAAGAAAAAAAATAAGCTTATGACGGATATACTTGATGTGGCTGAATCTACAATTACAACTATATTCGTTATAATGCTGGTTTTTACCTATCTTCTGCATCCCGTAAACGTCAAGGGTGAATCCATGCTGCCAACGCTCAGGGATACCGATAGAATCCTTATGACAACATTATATTTCAAACTGGAATATGGCGATATTGTCATCGTTGACAACGATATGGCGTATGATCTTGACGCAAACGGAGAGCCTGTTGCTGTCAATATTGACGGAAAGCAGCTTAATGAATGTATAATCAAACGTATTATCGCTGTCGGAGGTCAGACAATTGACATCCGTGACGGCAAGGTATATGTTGACGGCAAGGAACTTGATGAGCCATATGTAGTTAAGGGGGCACTGACAAATCCTATGTCCGGATTTGATAATAATTACCCGATTACAATTCCTGAGGGATATTACTTTGTAATGGGCGATAATCGTCAGCATTCCTCTGACAGCCGTCATCCTGATGTCGGTCTGATCAAGAAATCACAGGTTTACGGTAAGGCGGTTGTAAGATATTCTCCTTTCAGCGACTTCAAGTTCCTGTTTGATACAGAAGATGAATCAGCAAATTAAAAGGAAAATACACAAACTCCCCAAACCGCTTGAAGCAGTTTTCGGATTCTTTGAAATGCTGTTGACAACACTGCTTGCGGTGAGTCTGGTTTTTACCTATTTACTGCGGATTGTTGAAGTCAGCGGCGATTCGATGAGTGACACTCTCGAAAACGGAGACAAGGTTATTATGACCGCTTTCTGTAATAACCCGAAACAGGGCGATATCGTTGTGTTTTATGCTTCTGACGCAGTAACTCTTGACGAAAACGGCGGACTTGTATTTTCTGTCGGAATAAGACAGAATCTCATGAAGCGTGTTATAGCCGCAGAGGGACAGACAGTTGATTTTGATTTCTCAGCCGGAAAGGTTTTCGTTGACGGCAAAGAGCTTGACGAACCGTATATCAGCGGACTTACGCACAGCGATCAGGGAGCATTTACAGGAAAATATCCCGTAACAGTGCCGGAGGGGTATGTATTTGTTATGGGCGATAACAGACGTGCTTCCATAGACAGCCGTGCCAAGGAACTCGGATTTGTCGCAGCGGATGATATAATCGGCAAGGTGGTATTCGGAATATCGCCATTCGGAAAGATGGACGGCTGATAAATGGAACGCAAGGGGGATTCCCCTGAAAATACAGGAGGTTCATGTGGATAATACAGATATGAAGCAGATACAGTGGTTTCCCGGCCATATGGCGAAAACGAGAAGACTGATAGCTGCTAACCTGAAGCTGGTGGATGCCGTTGCAGAGATAGTTGACGCAAGAGCTCCGCTGAGCAGCAGAAATCCGGAAATGGACTCTCTCACGAGAGGAAAGCCACGTCTGGTGATACTGAATAAGTGTGACCTTGCGGACGAAAAGGCTACCCAGAGCTGGATAAATTACTTTAAAAACAACGGTGCAGAGGCTGTTGCTGTGGACTGTAAATCCGGAAAGGGACTTAAAAATATCCTTCCGTCAGTAAAGAATAAAGTTCTTGCTGAGCTTATGGCGAAGCGTGAAAAGAATGGAATGACCGGAGCAGCTGTGCGTCTTATGGTGGTTGGAATCCCGAATGTCGGTAAATCCACCGTTATAAACAGACTTTCCGGAGCGAAACACGCTAAAGCTGAGGATCGTCCCGGCGTTACAAGAACAAAACAGTGGGTGAAGCTTGATAAAAGCACGGAGCTTCTCGATATGCCCGGAGTCCTGTGGCCGAAATTTGAGGATCAGGAAGTTGCGATACGACTTGCTTTCACAGGAGCGATAAGCGATGATATCCTCGATATAGAGACACTTGCAGCGAAGCTTCTCTTTTTCCTTGCACAGGGATATCCTGATTCCCTGAGAGAACGCTACAAGGTCGAGCCTGAGCCGGAAATGACCGGTTTTGAGCTTCTTGAAGCCGTAGGGAAGAAACGTGGAATGATGATTTCTGGCGGCGAGATAAATACCGAGCGTGCGGCAATTACCGTAATTGATGAATTCAGAAGCGGAAAGCTCGGACGAATCACTCTTGAAATGCCGCAGAAAAGAGAATGATATGGCAAGAATAATCATTCACAAGGAGCTTTTTGAATACGACAGCGCAGTCCGGAGTGAATTTCCAGTAATATGCGGCGTGGACGAAGCAGGACGAGGACCTCTTGCCGGCGATGTCTATGCGGCGGCTGTTGTACTCAGAGACGGCGATCTGATAGAATATCTCAATGACAGCAAGAAGATATCGGAAAAACGTCGTGAAGAGCTTTATGATACTATTATAGAAAGAGCAGAGGCATATTGCATTGCAACTGCTTCTGTTGAGGAAATCGACAGGATAAACATTCTGAATGCGGCTATGCTTGCGATGAAAAGAGCGGTTGAAGGTCTTGGCATAAAGCCTGATCTTGCACTCATTGACGGAAACCGTCTGCCTGAGCTTGAATGTCCGTCACGTTTTGTGATAAAGGGGGATGCTACATCAGCCTCGATATCGGCGGCATCGGTTCTGGCAAAGGTCGCAAGAGACCGCTATATGAAGGGGCTTGCAGAAAAATATCCGCAGTATGTATTTGAAAAGCATAAGGGATATGGTACGAAGCTTCACTATGAAATGCTTGAAAAATACGGTATATCCGATATACACCGCCGTTCATTCCTGAAAAAACTGCTCAATGAAGACAAGTGAAACAGGAAAGTTTGGTGAGGAAAAGGTCTGCGAATACCTGACCCGACAAGGTTACAGGATAGTTCAGCGGAATTTCCGCATCAAGGGCGGAGAAATTGATATAATTGCTGAAGATGGTTTTTATATCGTATTTGTTGAAGTGAAAACCCGCAGATCTGACAGTATGGTTACAGGTTTTGAAGCGGTTACGAAGCGGAAGAAAGGTCTGTTGATACGGGCTGCCGCTGAATATTGTATAAGGCATCCGAATGAGTTACAGCCGAGATTCGATACGGCACAGGTTATTGCGGATAACGGTGTGATTCTCCGGATTGATTATATAGAAAATGCCTTCGATACGACAGGCTATAATATTATATTTTGAAAGGTGATATTATGTTTTACAACAGCACAAGAAACAGTAATGTCAAGGTGAGCAGTGCAGAAGCTATTACTCAGGGAATCTCAGTAGAGGGTGGTCTTTTTGTGCCTGAGAGTATTCCTGTGCTTTCTCCTGACGAGATTAAAGCGATAGGCGATATGAAATACGCCGACAGAGCTGCTTATGTTTTCTCAAAGTACCTGACTGATTTTACAGAGACCGAGATACATTACTGTACAGATAACGCTTATTCTACAAAGAATTTTGAGACTGAAAGCATTGCTGAGATCGCACATCTTTTTGACGGAACATATATGCTTGAACTCTGGCATGGTCCTACCTGTGCATTCAAGGATATGGCACTTCAGATTCTTCCCTACTTCCTTACAACATCAGCAAAGAAGATAAATCTTGACAAGAAGATAGTAATTCTCGTTGCAACTTCCGGTGATACGGGAAAGGCCGCTCTTGAAGGCTTCAAGGATGTTGAGGGAACTTCCATTCTTGTATTCTATCCCGAGGACGGTGTTAGTCCTATGCAGAAGCGTCAGATGAAGACTCAGGAGGGCGGAAACGTAGGCGTCTGTGCTATCAAGGGTAATTTTGACGACTGTCAGAATGGTGTAAAGGCTATTTTCACTGATGATGAAGTTAAAAATCAGCTTGAAAATGCCGGACTTATGTTCTCAAGTGCGAATTCAATCAACTGGGGTCGTCTCGTTCCGCAGGTTGTGTACTATATTTCATCTTATGCTGAACTTGTAAAGGACGGAGAAATTGAGCTTGGCGAAAAGATCAACATTGTTGTTCCAACAGGAAACTTCGGAAACATTCTTGCTGCATACTACGCAAAGCACATGGGAATTCCTGTGAATAAGCTTATCTGTGCTTCAAATGTAAACAATGTTCTTACCGATTTTATAAATACCGGTATATATGACAGAAACCGTCAGTTCTATGCAACAGTTTCTCCTTCAATGGATATCCTTATTTCAAGCAACCTTGAAAGACTTCTCTATCTCATGACTGACAGAAACGATGAAGTTATCCGTGACTGGTTTGGAAAGCTTTCATCCGAAGGAAGATATGAGGTTACAGATGATGTCAAGGCAAAGCTTGCAGATGAATTCTGGGCAGGATGCTGCAATGACGACGAGACAAAGGAAACAATCAATGCTGTTTACGGCAAGTATTCCTACACCTGCGATACTCATACAGCTGTTGCAGTAAAGGTTTATGAGGATTACAAGAAGGCTACGGGAGATACAACAAAGACTCTTATTGCTTCTACTGCAAGTCCGTACAAGTTCAGTGCAGCTGTTCTTGAAGCTCTTGAGGGTGCTGAATCTGACATTGACGAATACGCAAAGGTAGATCGTATCGCAGAGCTTTCAAAGCTTTCTGTTCCTGCTGCACTTGCAGATCTTAAGAACAAGACACTGCGTTTCAATGATGTTATTGAAAAGTCTGACCAGAAGCAGTATGTACTCAGCACGCTCGGTATCTGAATATGAGCCTTTACGTTATAGGTGATCTTCACCTGTGCAAGGGCGATCCCGGCAAGACCATGAGCATTTTCAAGGGATGGGACGACTATCAGGAACGTCTGGAACAGAACTGGCTGGATATTATTAAACCGGATGATACTGTTGTTCTTGCCGGAGATATTTCATGGGGGATGTCACTTCAGGGAGCAGCAGAGGATTTCCGCTATATAGACAAGCTTCCCGGAACGAAGATTATTCTCAAGGGCAATCATGATTACTGGTGGACTACAATGAAGAAAATGGAGAATTTCTTTGAAGCGGAGGGATTTTCCACGCTAAAGATACTTCATAATAATCATTACAGCTATGGCGAATACGGCATATGCGGAACACGGGGATGGGTGAATATGCCTGGAGAAACACAGGATGAAAAGGTACTCCGGAGAGAGGTGCAGAGACTTGAAGCTTCTATAAAGTCGGCACTTGCTGAAAATCTCAGACCGCTTGTATTCATGCACTATCCGCCGATCTTTGCAACGAATTTTAACTATGATATTCTTGAGATACTTTATCGCTATAACATCAGCGATTGCTATTATGGTCATATCCATGGCAGATCTGCACATGAATTATGTGTGACAAATACTTATGATGACATAAATTTCCATCTTATTTCTGGTGATTATTTACAGTTTATCCCTGAAAAGGTGATGTGATTTGTGAGTAACACAGAACTGTTAAATTTTAGTAGAAAAAATTTTCAGAATGTGGTATAATATGCTAAGTATGTAATATAATTACAATGGAGGATATATAAATGAGCTTAAAATCATCAAACAAAACAGATGTGAATACTACTGAGTTAGTTATTTCAATCGACGCTGAGACATTCGAGGCTGCTGTTGAAAAAGAGTACCAGCACCAGAAGAAGAATATCCAGATCAAGGGATTCCGTAAGGGTAAGGTTTCAAGAAAGCTTGCTGAAAAGGAATTCGGTGAGGGTGCATTCTATGAGGGTGCTATCAATTCTCTCCTCGGTCCTGAGATTGACGCTGCAGTAAAGGAAACAGGTATTGTTCTTGTTGACAGACCCAGCGTTGAAATCGTATCTATCGACAAGGCAGAGGGTGTTGAGCTTAAGGCTATCTGCATCACAAAGCCTGAAATCGAAATCGCTGACTACAAGGGAATCAAGGCTCCCAAGCAGGTTGCAGAGATCAATGAAGAAGATATCGACAAGCAGATTGAAATGATCAGAAAGAAAAATGCTCGTATTGTTTCCGTTGAAGACAGAGCTGCACAGCTCAACGACGAAGTAGTTATCGATTTTGAAGGCTTCTTCGGTGACGAGGCATTTGAAGGCGGCAAGGGCGAAGATCATCCGCTTCGTCTTGGCAGCGGTCAGTTTATCCCCGGCTTCGAGGATCAGATCGTTGGCCACAATATTGGTGACGAGTTTGATGTAAATGTAACATTCCCTGAAGAATACCAGATGACGGATTACGCAGGCAAGGCTGCAACATTCAAGACAAAACTCAAGGCTATCAGTTACGAGGAGCTTCCTGAGATCAATGACGATCTCGTAAAGGACGCAACAGAGTTTGAGACTGTTGAAGAATACAGAAACGACATTAAGGCTAAGCTTGAGGAAGCTGCTGTAAATCAGGCAGAGGCTTCATTTGAAAACGCAGTTATGACAAAGCTTATCGAAAAGGTTGATTCTCCTATCCCGAACTGTATGTTTGAGAGCAGAATTGACGCTCTTATCAACAACTTTAATCAGCAGCTCCGTCAGCAGGGTATGGATCTCAAGCTCTACTTCCAGTACACAGGTATGGATATGGATTCGTTCAGAGACACATACAGAGAAAGAGCTGAAGGCGAGGTTAAGCTCCGTCTTGCTCTTGAAAAGATCGCTGAGATTGAAGGAATTGAAGTATCTGAGGAAGATATCAACAATTCACTCTCTGAAATGGCATCAGCAAACAATATGGACGTTGAAACAATCAAGCGTTTCATCAGTGTAGATGATATTGCTGATGATCTCAAGGTTCAGAAGGCTGTTGACTTCGTAAAGGAGAATGCCGTTGTTGACAATACTCCCGCAGAGGAAGCACCGGCAGACGCTGAATAATCAAAGATAAACCACCTTGTCCCACAGAATATGTGGGACAAGTATTTTAAGAAAGGCAGTGAAATTATGAGCAGTTTAGTACCTTATGTCGTTGAACAGACAAGCCGTGGAGAACGTTCCTATGACATTTTCTCACGTCTCCTCAATGACAGAATTATTATGCTTTCAGATCAGGTGAATGATGCTACCGCAAGTCTTGTAGTAGCTCAGCTTCTCTATCTTGAAAGTCAGGATCCGGAAAAGGATATATCCCTTTATATAAACAGTCCCGGTGGATCAATTACTTCCGGTATGGCTATATACGATACCATGCAGTATATCAAGTGTGATGTATCAACTATCTGTATAGGTATGGCTGCTTCAATGGGAGCTTTTCTCCTTGCTGCCGGAGCAAAGGGCAAGCGTTTTGCACTTCCCAACAGTGAAATAATGATTCACCAGCCTCTTATTTCAGGAGGACTTTCCGGTCAGTGTACTGATATCAAGATTCATTCTGATCATCTCGTGAGAATCCGTCAGAGAATGAATGAGATGCTTGCCGCAAATACAGGTAAATCTCTTGAACAGGTTCAGATTGACACAGAGCGTGATAATTATATGACAGCTCAGGAAGCTATGGAATACGGAATCATTGACAAAGTGATCGAAAAGAGGTAGGAAATCTGAATGGCAGAAACATTTAAATCATGCAGCTTCTGCGGTAAGGGTGAAAACAGGGTTCATAGTATGTTTTCAGCCGGTTCCTCCAATATATGCGACGAATGCGTTTGCTACTGCTATGAAATGATTTTCGGTTCTTCTCAGGGAAGTGCTCAGAAAAAAGCCTCCAGGAAGAAAAAAACGCAGTCGCTTTCTGAAATGAAGCTCTTTAAACCAATGGAAATCAAGACTTTCCTTGATGAGTATGTTATCGGTCAGGAGGAAGCCAAGATATCATTGGCAGTTGCTGTATACAATCACTATAAACGTATTCTCAGCAAGGAACAGCAGGAAACTGATGAAGGCAATGTTCAGGTAGATGATGTTGAGCTTCAGAAGAGTAATGTTCTTCTACTTGGACCTACCGGCGTTGGAAAGACATTCCTTGCTCAGACGCTTGCAAAACTCCTCAATGTTCCGTTTGCTATTGCAGATGCAACAACAATTACCGAAGCCGGGTATGTCGGCGATGACGTAGAAAATGTTCTTGTCCGCCTCCTTCAGGCAGCGGATTTTGATGTCAAGGCAGCTGAAAGAGGAATTATATATATAGACGAAATAGACAAGATTGCAAGAAAATCTGAAAATACATCCCTTACCCGTGATGTAAGCGGTGAAGGTGTTCAGCAGTCGCTTCTAAAGATTATTGAAGGAACTGTATCAAACGTTCCTCCTCAGGGGGGAAGAAAGCATCCGAATCAGGAGTGTATCCAGATAAATACAAAAAATATTTTATTTATCTGTGGTGGTGCCTTTGACGGTCTTGAAAAGCAGATACAGCAGAGAACTGATAAGTCTGCTTTAGGATTTGGTGCAGATGTCAAATCCAAAAACGAAAAAACAGAGAACATATTCAAGAAAGTTGTACCAAAGGATCTTGTAAAATTCGGAATGGTACCGGAATTTGTCGGCAGACTGCCGGTTATCTCTGTCCTTGAGGAACTTGATGAAGCTGCACTCGTGAGAATTCTCACCGAGCCGAGAAATGCTCTTATCAAGCAGTATAAGAAGCTCTTTGAGTACGATGACGTTGAACTTGAGATTGAGGAAGAAGCTCTTATTGAGATCGCAAAGAAAGCAATATCCCAGAAAACGGGAGCAAGAGGACTCAGATCCATTCTTGAAAAGATCTTGATGCGTTCAATGTACGCAGTACCATCTGACGGAAGTATAGCAAAGGTAATCGTAAATGCAGAATGTGTACTTAACGATGCAGAACCCGTGCTTATCAACAGAAGAAATAAGGAAGTAAAGCTTCCGCAGTAATACTAAAGGCAACACCGCACAAAGCACGCTATACGGCTTTGCACGCTATTGCTTATATAAATATGTAAAGCTCTGTACCGAGGTACAGAGCTGTTTTTTTTACTTTAATCAGCAGCCGCAGCCACAGTCATTGTTGTTGTTGCATCCGCATTCGTTGCCGCATCCACAGCCGCAGCCGTTGTTAGAGAAGAGGATCACAAAAAGGATTACAACGAGGATAAGACACCAGTTACTTCCACAGCCAAAGTTTCCATTACACATAAAGAACAACTCCTTAAAAAGATGTATTTGAAGCGTTTTTGTCTTCGCTTCATAGTACATAGTATGCTATGGCGAAAAAAGTGTTACAAAAATTTTCAGGATTATTCTTTTCGACTGTTATCGCACTGCAGTCGTGGCATAATATTATAGTGCTGATACTGATAAGAGTCAGTATAAACAGGAAAGGGGAGACTACATGATAAACACAGATAAGTTCAGCAGGAAGTCAGTGAAGGTTATTGAGGATGCAGTGCGTATTGCCTCAGAGTTGGGGCATACTTATATCGGAAGTGAGCATATTCTTCTGTCAATGGCAGAGGACAGATCATCAAGGGTGTCCGATATTCTTACTGAGAACGGCGTTTCTGATGAGGAAATACGCAGAGCAATTATTGATCTTGTAGGGCAGGGAGCTCCGTCAATGCTCAATCAGCGTTATTTTACAACGGCGTCCCGTAAGATTCTCGAAGCAGCCTGTCAGATTGCACAAAGAGATAAGAAAAAACAGGCGGGTCCGGAACACATACTTGCAGCTATTATGAAGGAAACCTCGTGTAGTGCTTGTACAATTATCCGCAAGACAGGAGGTGATCAGACAGGTATCTGTCAGGGACTTGACATGATTAATTCACCTGAGGTGATAAGCGAGCTGTATGAATCTCTTAAACCGAAAGCATCGCATCTGCCTAATCTGTTTCGGTATGGCAGGAATATCACTGATATTTCTGCGGTAAAAAAGAACGATCCGCTTATCGGAAGAAGCAAAGAGATTGGAAGGGTGATGCAGGTACTTGCACGTCGTACTAAGAACAATCCATGTCTCATAGGCGAGGCTGGAGTGGGAAAAACCGCAATAGTTGAGGGTGTAGCAGAGCTTTTTGTGAGAAACCTTGTACCGGATTCTCTGAAAAATCGTTTCATCTTTTCTCTTGATCTCACAGCACTTCTTTCCGGAGCTAAATATCGCGGCGACTTTGAGGAGAGAATAAAGGCTTGTATTGAAGAGGCTGTTAATGCAGGGAATATAATTCTTTTTATAGATGAAATACACACGATTGTAGGTGCAGGAGCTGCTGAGGGAGCAATAGATGCTGCAAACATAATGAAGCCGCGTCTGGCGAGAGGTGAGCTTCAGGTTATTGGAGCTACTACTTTTGATGAATACAAAAAGAATATAGAAAAGGATTCTGCTCTTGAACGAAGATTTCAGCCGGTTCAGGTAAACGAGCCGGATAAGGAAAGCTGCATAAGAATAATAAACGGACTAAAAAGTAATTATGAAGCCTTTCATCAGGTTGAGATAAGTGAGAAAATCGCAGAGATGGCAGTAGAGCTTTCTATGAGATATATCACAGACCGCTGTCTTCCAGACAAAGCGATAGATATCCTTGATGAGGCTTGTGCAAGTGCAAAAATAAGGTGTGATTCAGGTGTGCTGACGAAGGATTCTGATCTTATAAGAATAAACGAGAAGGAAATCAGACTGAATACCCTGAGAAAGGTTATTCATGGAAATGGGATTCCAATGGTTACGGAAGAAGATCTTATATCTGTAATAAGTCTCAGAACAGGAATTCCACTCAACAGAATATCAGTGGAAGAGAAAAAACATCTTGACTTTATGAAAAATCAGCTGTCACGTCGTGTTGTCGGTCACGGATATGCAGTCAGCAAAATTACAGATGCTGTATACCGTGCAAAGTCAGGACTTCGTGACGGAAGGCGTCCTATGGCATCGTTTATGTTTGCAGGGCCAACAGGCGTTGGAAAAACAGAGCTTGCACGTGCACTTGCAGATAGTCTTTTTGGATCGGAAAACAGTCTCATCCGTATTGATATGTCAGAGTACATGGAGAAGCATTCTGTATCAAAGCTGATTGGTGCACCTCCCGGATATGCCGGATATGAGGACAGCAGCGGTAATTTGTGTGAACGTGTAAGGCGAAATCCATATTCACTGATTCTTTTTGACGAGGTAGAGAAGGCTGATATGGAAATACTCAATCTGCTTTTGCAGATTCTTGACGATGGGATTCTTACGGATTCGTCAATGCGTCGGATCAGCTTCCGGAGCTGTTTTATTATTATGACAACCAATATTGGTGCGGAGAATTATGCCGGAAACTCTGGACTCGGTTTTACTGGAGATACAAGCCGTGCGGCTTATGAGGGTGTTCAGCAGCGAGTCCGTGACTATTTCAGACCGGAGCTGATCAACAGAATTGACGAAATTATAGTATTCAATCCTCTTTCAAAGGATACGATCAGTGAAATAAGCCGTATTGCTCTTGAGGATCTCCGTAAGCGTGCTGACGGAATAGGTATTAGTCTGAATTATACACCTGATGTAGTTGAGGCAGTAGCTTCGGCGTCAGGAACGGAAAAATATGGGGCAAGACCGGTAAAGAGATGCGTTACCGAGCTTATAGAGACAAGACTTGCACAGATGATAGTGACTTCGCAGATTGCACGGGGAGATAAAGCAGAGATAAGTCTTGTTAATGGCAAAATATCAGTTACCTCTGAGGCAGGACATATGATACAGAAATAGAATAAAAAATCAAGGGCGGCATATCTTAATGAAATGCTGCCCTTGTGATACTTATTTTATTCTTCTTTTGTTTTTTCGGGAGATGATTGCTGAGTGGTATTCTGACGGATGAGTACTGTATAAAGTACGATCATTGCTATACCTGCAACGCATACAGCGATACTTGCAGCCATGAATGCTTCTGTCAGTTTAAACATTGCACCTGTAAATGCAGCGAAAATCTGAGGCTGTTTAATTGAAAATGCGTTGAAATATTTCGTGGAAAGGAGATAAATGCTTGGAATCATACCAATAGCTCCGGCGATAACAGCAGAGATTCCTGCCCAGTAGAAGATAGTTTTCTTTTCCCTGAAGTTCACAAAAATTAGGAAAAGTATCATAAGTACTGTTCCGCCGATTGAAGCAAAAGTCAGAAGAGGACGCATTTTGTATACCTTTGAAGCTGGTCTGAGAACACCATGCTTTTCAAGGGCGGAAAATTTGTAGATATCGCATTCATCACCGATTACCTTGTAGGCATTTTCCTTGGTATTTTCAAGCTTTTTGTAGAAATCATCATTCTTTTCGTAGCCAGTTTCGTCAGCTGCTTTGTTGAAGAAATCCTCGATTGCCTTGTTCATTTCAGCGTTTTCGGGAATTTCAACGCTGAACTTTTCGTCGGATTTTAGTGCATTGTAGCCTTCGTTAATATATGCGTTGATCACGGACTGCAAATATTCTTCGTCAAGATTGCTTGTGTATGTTTCAGCCGGAATTCCGGATGCACCTGAAAGATCACGGAACTTCCGGTTAATCTGTTCTGATGTTTTTGCAGCGATGTTTTTCTTTTCTGAAAGTGTGATTGTACGCTTTGCGTTTACATTGATGTCAATGATTATAATACCTGTGCTGCATATCATTAGCATAACAAGAAAGATAGAAATAATCAGTGAAGCAATATATGCACTGAGCTTTTTCATGTTATCTGACCTCCTCTGTGACGTAGTATTTTGATTCTGTCAGATCGCAGATAACGCCTATTCTCTGGTCGGAAGCACCGAAAATATCCTTTGAACAGGTATAAAGAGTGAGACGTGTATCCTCAGTGGGAATGACGTATCTTTTATCAGTATCCTTGAAGGAGATAGTCTCACGAACTGTATAGACAAAGCGTCCGTAGTTTGTTTTAACAGTGATTTTGTCACCAGTATCAAGCTTGTCAAGTTCAGCAAAGTAAGTATTCACATGAGCACTTACAACAGAATTTCCTGCTTCGCCGAACACAGAAGAACCTGATGACTGACAGGCACCGATTTCAAAAAGCTCAATATCGCTTCCCCAGTAAACAGGAACAGTTGTCTCAAAGGAATCGCAGTAAAGATCAGCATAGTGCTCGGCGTATACCGGACGAATAACAGTGCCTTTGTCGGAAGTGTAATCTTTGTCATCGGTTTCAATTTTGTTGTCTTTAATAATAAGTCCGGAGTTGATATTTTCCGGATCAAGCCTGAGCTCATCCATAAAAACAAGACCTTTGTATCGCTGGAGCTTGTCGGAAGGCTTGATAAGTGCTATCATAATAATACCCATACAAATGGCAGCAAGAATAAAGGGCGTTGCAATGTGTATGATAAGTCCGCTTGATTGTGTGTTGTTATTTTTCATCTGCTGTTCTTTCCTTTAATGAATATCTGCGGAATAAGAAGATAACTCCAGCGATTGAAACGAGGAAAAGACCTCCAGCTGTGACGAATACCCAGCGGCGGTCATAGCCGGTATTTTCTACGATATCCGCACCGACGCTTGAATGACCGATAATCTTGCCATCCTCATCATGGACAGTAAGCTTTACTGTATCATCGCCCAGTTCTTCAACGGTAAGCTTTACGCCCATTTCTCCGGCAACATCAGCCAGTCCCTGAATAGTTTCAAGCTTCTTATCAGTAGGAAGCTGTTTTAAGAGACTCCGGCGTTCCTCAGGCGACAGATTATCAATAATGACTTGCTGTTGCTCCGGCGGAAATGTTGCGATATATGACTGTTTTCCGTCGTATGAGAGAGCAATGAATTCCTGTTTGCTGATTCTTGTGAAAGTTGTTCCGTCAGCCATAGTCAGTGTAATGACGTTTTTTGCAGGCTCAGAGGTTGTAGGTTCTGTTGTGGCAGGAGCATCAGGATTTTCGTTTTTTGTCTGAGTTGTAGTTGTTGCAGCAACTGTCGTGGTTGTTGTAACCTGCTGAGTAACCTGAGGACCTGTTGTTATATAAGGATGCTCACGAAGTGCAACAATAACCCTATCAAAGTTTTCAGATGTCCATTCAGCGGGATCTGGTTTTTGAGCACGGGCAATATTATAATAATCCTGTATCATATATTCCGGATATCCGGCTTCACGAGCGGCTTGCCAGACATCCTCAACAGTGGTTGCACAGGCTGTCATTCCTCCGAATAACAGAGCGGCAGAAGCACCGAGAACAGATGTTATACCTATAAGAAATTTCTTTAACATATAATTCCTCCGTTTTTTTTTCGGTATTTATTGATTCTCATTGAACTATATTATACCCTTTTTTTATTTTATTGTCAAGTGGTATAACTTACAAGTTCACGTCATTTCAAAGAGTGAACAAGCTTTATTTTAAATATTATTATAGTCTTTTGCAATAAAAAAAGAACAGATTCCAGAAATATCTCTACAAATCTGCTCTGGGTTCTCTTGAAAAATGAAAAAATGCCAGTTCAAGTCCCAAAAACACTCGAAAAAGGCCTTAGGTGATCCATGGGTTTACGAATTAAATTTTAGTGTCCATATACGCAAAAAAGTTTGAAAAATCAGACTTTTTGGTCTGTTATCTATTTTGCAGAACAGAAATGTCAATACGTGACGAAATTGATTACCGCAGAAAATCATATGTTCAGATGTCTTTATATCATTACTGCAAAATTAAGGATTTTTTCAGCTCATTCATTGTCACTTTTCCAAAATCAGCATATGGTAAAATGAGTACTTCACTTAAGGTACTCTAACAAAAGACTGGAGGATTGAAATGAGCAGACAAAATAGATTTGACGACAATCATAATTTCCGTTGTAACGATAATTCCAGTGAAAATAATCGCAGAGCAAACGATTGTCATGTGATAAACGAGCATAATTGCGGCTGCATGATTTGCTCACAGGGACCCATGGGTCCTCGTGGACTTGTTGGACCTCAGGGACCTATCGGTGAGACCGGACCCGCCGGACCTCAGGGACCTGCTGACAGCGTGTTGGGATATGCGGATTTTTACGCACTGATGCCACCCGACAATGCAGCAACGGTTGCACCGGGAACAGATGTCAGCTTTCCGCAGGACGGTCCGAACAGCGGTACTGGCATTGCAAGGACGAGCGACAGTTCGTTCAACCTTAGCGAGATTGGCACTTATCTGGTAGAATTCTTTGTCAGCGTGGATGAAGCGGGACAGTTGATTCTGACACTGAACGGTGCAGATCTGGAATATACTGTGGCTGGACGTGCAGCAGGTGCCTCCCAGATTGTAGGAACAGCAATCGTCACAACCACTGTGATCAATTCCGTTTTAACGGTGCGAAATCCTGCCGGCAACGCAGCAGCTTTGACGATCACACCGCTTGCGGGCAGCACTCGTCCTGTTTCTGCACATCTTGTCATTATACAGATCGATTAACGCTGTCTGACGGCGATTGATTGAAAGGCACTTTTCTCTGTTTTCAGTTGAAAAGTGCCTTTTAAACATATTCCTCTGCAATCACATATCATGATAAACAGGAGGTGAGAACATGAACAAAGGTATTGATGTTTCTACGCATCAGAGGGCAATTGACTGGAAACAGGTCAAAGCCGATGCGGTGGAATTTGCCATTCTGCGTGCTGGCTACGGACGTGATCTTTCTCAGAAGGATACGAGCTTTGAGCGGAATTATACCGGATGTACGGAAAATGACATTCACATGGGTGGATATTGGTACAGCTACGCACTGACCGCTGACGAGGCGAAGAGAGAAGCGGATGCGTGTCTGAAAACTATTGCAGGAAAGCGATTTGACTATCCGATTTATTTTGATAGGGGAATACGCAAATAGTCTGCCAAGCACACTATGAAAAGACTCACTTTGATTATTAATTTCTAAACAATTCTTAAAATCTCTGATCCAGTTTTCCATAACACTACGATCGATCTGACCATTTGTTTCTCCGGGACAGAAATGAATATTATCATACATACGATAATATGTCATTCGAATATTTATCTCTTCGTCTGTTGGAGATTCATCGTTCTTCTGTATGAATGCCTTGTTTATAATATCTGCAAACAATCGTGCATCTCTTTTCATGTAATACTGCACACATTTGAGGTTTTCCCAACCAATTGCGAGAATGAGTTTCATTTCAAGGGCAAATAGTTGAGGATGTTGTTCATAATTGCCTGCAACTGTGGTTTCCACATAACTAATGATTTCACTAATTTTCCAATTGGTCATGTCGTTAATGTTTGCACTTTCTTTGTTAATCTGAAGAATAATACTCTCCATATTTTCTATTATCGTACTAATCGACAATTGTTTTCTAAAATGATGGAGCAAGTCAAGTGCTTTTCTCCATAATCCGTATTCAAATAGCTTTCGCATTACATAGTCAAGCAATTCCTGCGAAAAAGAAAAATTATGTGTCCAGAAAGAGTTCGTCCAATACCCTTGTTGTTTTTCTGCTGACATTTCATCTAACATTGCTATTAACTCGTAGTTCAAAGGGGGAATTTCTAAAACAGAGTAGAAAAGTTCATTGTTGTCATCATAGCCGTCCACCAATGCCAACGCTGGGGATAGAATTTCTTTCGAATCATGATGATAGCACCAACGGATATAACCTGAAATGACTTTATACACATGAGAAACGGACAGCATTTTCTTCAGTATTTCTTCATTGTATTTTCCATCCGAATAAAATTCTGCAATTGCATAACCGAATTCATAGGATACGTCCATCCTTGCTAATTCCAACAGATGTGATATATCCAGCCGTTTTTCTTTAAATTTCAAAAGTTCTTCTCTTATTATCTGTTGCCTTTTTTCTTCGTTTTCATCATGATATCTATGATAATTCTTTTCACTATACGGAGTGGGATGAGAAATAGGAATATCTTTTGATTTTGTTATATACAAAAAACTATAGCATTCATCTTTAAAAGAAATACTGCTGCATATTGATTCAAGCTGTGCAATACGGCTTTCCTCAGCTTTCCAATCCGCACAAGCAAAAAAACGATGTTTGTAAACGATTTCGCGCAATGTATACTGTATGCTCTCTCGATCTGAATCGCGCATAGTTTCAAGATCTATTTTCAAAGCTTCTACAGCGGTGTCCAGCATTTCATCTGTAATCTGTGGAAACAGATGTGCTATTTTTAACCATTTTTCAGTATTGCTATTCATATGTTTGAATAACAGTTCATAATATGCGATTCTTTGTTTGTATGCATCTGACAGATATGGCGATTTATCCATATCAGCAGCATCTTTTCTGTATGAAAATTCCTGATTAGGGATAATGCTGCCGCCTATATGCTGGATCTGCTCAAACAAAATATCCCAGAAATAATTGTATTTGCCAAGAGCTTCTTTGGCTAAATACTGCTTATCTTCTAACGAGATTGCAGCAGCATTGTACCATAAACAAAATATTTTTGAAATAATATCTCTGGGGTTGTTACCGCAAGAACATTTCTCTACGCTGTTACTTATCTCCAGCAGCCATCGAGCAGCTCTTGCGGCGTATTGCTCGTCTCCAAGCAACATTTCTGTTGCCCACAAGATATGCGTATAATTCGATCTTCCCAATAAGAACGGTGAAGAACTTTTTGTGAACAACTCATACATTCCAGTATCATCACGTAAACCTTTCTCCAAGCGAGAAATCACCGCTGAAGGAGATGCTTCGCACAAAATCATCATATATTTAGCAATGTAACCCCATGATTCTGCATCTTGAATTTCAGACAACACCTCACTGATGCAATGATCAACATCAGATTGCCCTTGTTCATGCACAGCAAGAAAGATCAGAGATTTTATCATTCCTTCTTTTAGCAGTACACTATATGAATCTGTTTTATCTGAAAGGACTTTCTTTGTTTGATTCAGAAACCTCTTGCAAACTTCTGAAGTGATTAACTCTCTTATCCAAAACCAGGCAAGTTCAGGATCAACGATTTCATAGCTATCTTGATTGTTGTTTGTTTTTTTCAAAATTAATGGTGTTTCAATGCCGATATATGGCTCAAGATGGAAGAAGAATTCTGAATGCTGGAGTGTTGAAAGCGTTTCTAAAACCTGCTTATCTCCATCCGATTGACGCCATCCACCGACAAGTACGGCTGTGACTACTGCAGTATGTTTATCCTTACTCCATGAAGGGGCTTGCAACTGACCTTGGAATAATTCGTGTTTCAGACAGTAATACACACCATTTGTTTTTTGAATCAGATCGTATGCATCTTCGTATCCGTTATTTCGAAGCTTGTCTGCTAAAAAGCTTCGTGTTCGACGACGTAATTCTATTCCTTCTCTTTCATGTGTTCCAATTTGATGCACAAAAATATTAACATTTCCATGTAAAACAGGGATTTCTTCCGATTCAAAAAAGGGGATAACAATGCTATCCTTTAACTTGTCCTTTGTAGCATCCCAACTCTCTTTATTACGAAAAACATATGTACCCTTGTCAGATGATAATTGGTGAAGCTGATTCAGGATACAATACATAGTTTCCTCTTTATTAAATCCATTCACATGAATTTCTGTACTATTTTGCAATTTCTCCGCAAACAGATCTTTGAATCGATAGTCATCAACCTCGAAAAAATTCTCATTCAGATAACCAGCTGTTTTTTCACTGATTTCATGAAAAGCCGCTTCTATCGTCCATACATGACTTCTGTCCATGACTGTTCCAAGCTGAAATTCAAGATACTCGCAAATTTCAGCAATCTTCATATAGCCAAGATCTCGGATTTTCTGAATCAACTCATCGATTGTGAAAATGTCCTTTTTCTTATCGAAATCAAATTGATTCTGTATTGCAGAATCGAACTCCGCCGTATACTGCGTTCGTTTCTTGATAACAACAATGATCAGTCGATCATACTGTTCATATAGCTTTTTTTCTCTATAGCCATTTAATGTCTTGCGGATTTTGGCAGCAGTATCATTCGATGTCACCTGAATGGCAATTCTGTTTTCTTTATCTGCAAGATCAATTGCGGCGGCGTTTTTTTTTGTAAAATTTACGTTTTTCAGATTCCAATCAAATATGATATTGAGCAAGTGAATGAAAAAACCTTCACTTGATATATTGATGTCATAATAATTCAAGCAATTCAGTCTTTGTACATCATCACAAAGCTTATAGAGAAGCTCGCTGCATCGTTTGATTTGATCTTCCGATCGCATAAGAACACGTCCTTTCGGTTTCTTATTATGTTGATTATATTATAGCATATATCTAATCTTGTTTCAATATTATTTAGTAATTTTCTACAAAGATATTCTCTGTGAATAAAGCGTCCTCTTTTCGTAAAGATACAAAGAAAACCGCCAAAAATTCTCTATTCTTAGCGGTCTTTTGTTAAAAATGCATCTCTAAATTAATCACTTAGATTTGTGAAGTATTTTCATACTTTCAGTACACAAGCTATCTTTCGTTCCTAACTCTGATTTCATCTATAATTATATCATACCCCCGATCGATTTGCAATAGCTTTCGAAAATTTATGAGTGTGCTTTCGTCGCAATCAACCTAAACCCCTCACTTTCCTCAGCAAGGTACTCATACAGATCCTCTGCCGAAGTCAAGAGATAGACCTCAATCTTGTTGCCCTTAGGAATCCCGAAGAAGTATTCGCCATTTTCATCTCTCTCGTAGAGGTAATCACGGATTACTCCGAAGCGGTCGAAGGTGACCACAGTGAGCATCGTAATCAGATCCTGCTGAAACTCAGTTTCTTCCATGATGCACTCTACGCATTTATCGGGAAGGTCACCGCTGCATTCCAGCAGTTCCTTTTTGTCATCTACGTTCTTCATCAGCATAGAAACAATTGCCACAAATGTTGTCTTTGAAATCA
>JAFXCR010000050.1 GCA_017516465.1 Ruminococcus sp. | reverse complement strand
TGTGAGACAAATTAAATCAAAAAACTTGACCGTAATTAAGGAAAGCCTTGATGTAATCGGAAGGAGACTTCCAGTTAAGCGGACGCATAGGGAAATTGTTGTATTTTCTGCTGTGAACAGCTAATTGCTTTTTGAAATCATTAAATGAATAGAACTTGTGAGTAGCGTAAAAGTCTTCATTATCTTTGCGATGAGAACGCTCAACTTTACCGTTATGCCGAGGAGTATACGGCTTGACGGCGAGTAGTAATCTGTGTTATAGTATTCATAGCGGATCAGCTTGACCTCCTGTTGCTTTTATCTTCGCAACTTAACTGTAACACAGGTCTATGCTGCTCCGCTACCTTTTTTTGTAAATTGTCTCACATCTATTGTAATCCTCCCCTACTTACACATACCATCATCTGCACGCAGTTGACATTTCTTACAGTCAGTGATATAATTTGAATTATGAAAAATACATACAAATACTTTGAAAACAGGGACTGCGAATATTATCCCTGTCATGAGGGCGAGGACGGAATCAATTGTCTGTTTTGCTACTGTCCCATGTATAAATACGAAAATTGTCTCGGGAAATGCAGATATATCGTATCTGACGACAGGAAAATCAAAGATTGTTCCGGATGTGATTTTCCGCATAAGGCAGAGAACTACGATAAAATCATAGAATTTCTGTCGCAGAAATAAAGAAATATTCGGGGAAACAGGTGAAAATCCTGTGCGAGCCCGTCGCCGTGATGTGCATATATGTGATTATCCTTACCTGAAGCCACAATCAGGGAAAAGTCATTGGAAGAAATTCTGAGAAGGCGGATAATCATTTCACTAAGCCGGAATATCCGTATATTTATATAATCCCCTTTGAAAAATGCTGCGGGTGCCGGCATAAAGGGAGAAAAAATCAGGAGGAAAAGAAAATGAATTTTAACAAAAGCAAAAGATTTTCTTCGTGGCTTCTGTGTTCAATGCTTATTGTGGCTATGGCATTCACATCAGTCGGCTGCGGCAAAAACGGCGGTAAATCGTCATCGAACTGGGATGAGACTACGAAAATTTCAGAGTCTGTTCTCGGCGAAGGTCAAACAATGTTCATGTTCACCGTTGTGGACAAGAACGGAAACGAAACAGATTTTGAAATCCATACAGACAAGAAAACTGTAGGTGAAGCATTACAGGATGTCGGTCTGATTTCCGGCGAAGAAGGCGAATTCGGTCTGTATGTAAAGTCTGTAAACGGAATTACCGCAGATTTTGACAAGGACAAGACTTACTGGGCGTTCTACGTTGACGGCGAATATGCAACATCAGGCGTTGATTCCACAAAAATCAAAGAGGGCGAGAAGTATTCCTTCAAAATTGAGAAATAATGAAGCTTTCAACAAGAGAACTGGTTATTTTCGGTATGCTTGGTGCACTGATGTATGCTTCAAAGGTAATCATGGAAGCAGCACCGAATATCCATCTTCTCGGAGTATTTACGATTGCATTTACGGTTGTTTACAGGCAGAAAGCGTTGTATCCGATATATACCTATGTTTTTCTGAACGGTCTGTTCAGCGGATTTTCAGCATGGTGGATACCATATCTGTATCTGTGGGCTGTGCTCTGGGGGATAACAATGCTTCTGCCAAAGAAAATGCCGGAAAAAATAAAGCCGGTCGTGTATATGGTCGTAAATGCCTGCCATGGTTTTTTGTACGGAACGCTGTATGCTCCGGCACAGGCTATCATGTTCGGGCTGAGCTTTGACGCAATGGTTGCGTGGATAATAGCCGGATTTCCGTTTGATTTTATTCATGGAGTCAGCAATTTCTTCTGCGGATTGCTTATTGTTCCGGTTATCAGGATTCTGAAAACCATGGATAAAAACAATAATAAATAAATCTGAATTGACACCAGCGGTACTACCGATACACGTTTCCGTTCTTCGCACTCACTCTGTACAAAGAGATAGTCTGCTATCGCATACAATAGAAAATCAATGAATCAATTTGTAGGGACGACCATTGGTTGTCCGCAGAATATCCATGAATATATCGAATTACACCTCGTAGTGAATAATGTATTTTTCGTGTTCAATTGCTTGACATATCAAAAGTACAATGGCTTATTCATTTTCTTGTGAGGATTTTCTCGCTAATACTTTAATTAAAAAACCGTGCTGAAAATTAAATCAGCACGGTTTTCTCATTTCATAAGCTCATCTGTAAGCCGTATAATTTCGGGAGTAATTTTGTCACGCTCTTTTTTTATAACGTAATTGTAAAGCGGATATGCAAGAGACACAGCCACAATACCGATTACTCCGACCATAATTCCAAGTATGAAAAACTCTGTCCATACCATACATATAGACATTCCTGTTCCGAGAATAAGTGTACCGACAATTCCCAAGACAAGAGAAATTTTTGTTGCCTTGCTTGTAACTCCTGCGTCAAGCCGGCGGAGCTGCTCCATTTTGTCAGCCTCCTTGGGAACGTACTTTTCACGGATTTTATTTATTTCCTCCTGCTGTTTGGCAGAGTAGGTGTAGTTAAAAGTTTCTTTACTCATAGCTGTTCTCCGTAATCTTCTTTATTTCTTTTGAATTTTTAGCAATGCTGTAAATGGACATTGTAACAATAATTATACTTACTCCTGCACCTGTCAGCATAATCATTATTCTTTGGTTTTCAGGGGACATATCCTGTCCGAACTGCGAAAACATTGCTGTTTCCAGTGACAGTATTGAAACAAGTGACGCTGCCATACTGATGATTTTCGCCATTGACATCACAGGACTGCCGAGCCTTCTGTACTTTACAAGATTTATTATTGCAAGAGTTGTTATATAAAATGTATATAATGCCATTACATAAATCAATATTCCATGATATTCATAGCCCTTGTTCTGGTAGAGTATCATCAGTACTGCACCAGATAAAGCAAGGTTTACCATCAGCAAAATATATCCGCATAGCCTTGAACGCCGAAGTTCCTTGAAACGATTATTGCCGATACCTACACGGTTTACAAATCGCACCAGCAGAAATCTCATAACAGCTAAAATCGTGTAGTAAAACGCAAGGATATAAAACCAAGCCGTATGGTAAAAAAATCCGGATAAGACATTGAATATTACATACAAAAGATTTACCGAAAGTGAGGCGTAAAGTGAAATGTGTGTGCGGAACTTCATATCGGTCATAAAACGATTGCTCGTCGGATTATCATAAACCGCTTTTTTCGCTGTGCGATAATGCTTCGGAATAACTCTTATACACTGCATAACAATGGCAGTCAGCGTATAGAACGATAGTACATAGGTAAAATACGCAACCGGATGAGCTTCATATCCACCGATAAAGGTGTACACCAAAGCAACTGTACAAATCATCATCAGCAATATAGTTACCCAAACTGGAGGATAAAGAAGCTTAATCAGCTTTCTCCATTCCAACAACCTCACCTCTTTTCAGCTTCACTGTGAAAGTACTACCTTTGCCGACTTCGCTTTCCACAGTAATTTCCCCCTGCATAATATCAATCACACGCTTTACAAGTGCAAGTCCCAGACCGTTTCCCTGCATAGCGTGGGAGGTATCACCCTGATAGAATTTCTCAAAAATATGAGTGCCTGTTTCTGCTGAAATTCCACAGCCTGTATCTGAAATCTTCACTGTTGCATAATCTTCGTCAGCGATAAGGAAAACAGAAACCGTACCGATTTCAGTGAATTTGAACGCATTGGAAAGCAGATTATTCCGTACAAGTCCGAGCAGTTCGGCGTCAGAATTTATATAAATCTCATCGGCAATGTCTGTTTCGATTTCAATGCCTTCCTGCTCCCATTTCTCCTCAAACTGCAAAAGTGACTGACAAAGCTGTTCGCTTAAATCAAACCTTTCTGAAACAGGAAAAATCTGCTGATTTTCAAGCTTGTTAAGCTTCAGGATATTTGTAATAAGACTTGCAAGACGACGTGAATTTTCGGTTATCCCTTTTGCATATTCAATGCGTTTTTCATCTGGTAAGTCGGGAGAATGAAGCATTGTTCCGTAATTCTGTATTACAGAAAGCGGGGTTTTAAGCTCGTGTGAAACATTTGCAATAAAGTCCGTGCGTAAGGTTTCAAGGCTTCCAAGCTCCTCAGCCATTTTGTTAAAACAATGGATAATACTGTTGAAGCTTTCATATGCGTGATTATCGCTGAACGGTTCAATATGCACACTGAAATCTCCGCTTGTAATTTTTTCTCCTGCCTCGATAATACGCTTTGATGGGCGTTCAACCATAAGTCTGCGTCGGATAGCATCGATAACAGTGAAAATCAGGCTTATAAGCAGAACATTTACGAAAGTCAGCTTTGCCGCAACGGAAATATTTTCTTTGGTAAGGGTAATGTCGAGGGTTTCCGAAAGAGTGGTGACAAACAGCATCGTACAGCAGCTTACAGCAAATGCGGCTGTTATAAAGAAAATCATCCAACTGCTTATACCGAAAAGAATTTTTTTGCAGCTCACTTTATCACCGCCTTATAGCCGAGACCGTGAACAGTTTTTATTTCAAAAGAGTCGCAATCGGAAAGCTTCTGACGCAGCTTCGTCATATATACATCAACTGTACGAGGTCCCGAATCTGTATCAGCATCCCAGAACTCGTCCATAAGCTGAGTGCGTGTAAAGGTCTTTTTTGGGTATGAAAGAAGTTTATACAGAATTGAAAATTCCCTTGTGGTAAGCTGTATTTCATCATCGCTGAGATAAGCCGTATGCTCATCGGCATCCATCACAAAACCGCCGATTTCAAGCTTGCGGCTTGATGCAATCTTCGCACGGCGGAGAAGTGCACCTATACGCAGAAAAAGCTCGTCAAGGTCAATAGGCTTTATCATGTAATCGTCAATTCCTACACGGTACCCACGCTGTTTCGAGGCAAAATCATCTCTTGCTGTTATAAAGAGAATAGGTATTTCTTCATTCAGAGAACGGACAGTTTTTGCAAATTCAAAGCCGTCAATATCGGGCATCATGATATCGGAAACGATAAGGTCAAACACAGTTTCGTACATAGCGTCATAGGCTTCATTTGCTGAAAGACAGCCTGTTGCGTCGTATCCGCTGTTACCAAGAAAGGTGCAGACAGTCTTGTTGAGTTCTCTGTCGTCTTCTACTACTAATATCCTGAACATCGCTTTACCTCCGTTAATTTTTCTTCAGGCAATACCGCACAGAGCTTATGCGAAAAATGCAAAGTCAGATTGTATAGAAATTCCGAAGGCATACTGACGTATGTCAAGAGATTTCTGTGCAAGATGGCGGAAAATACACAAGCAGTTTTCGTGCAAAGCCGTCAGGCGTGCTTTATGCGGTGTTGCCTTTATAATAACATAGAAATGTTAAAGTTTTGTTTCTGTTCGGGTGCTGTAAGAAAATTTTAGCATAAAAAAAGGAGTTATGTCAACCGGACTGAATGTGCAAGAGATACCGACAGCAACATAATAATTGATGATACAACAAGGGCGAACACATAGGTTCGCCCCGACTAATGGCTAATGACTGTTACCGTTACACCATTATTATTCATTAAGAAATATCCAGCTCAGGCGGAATATCAAGCTCATCAGATACATATTTGCCGTTCTTTTTACGCTGTTTTACACATTCCGTAAGCAGATATTCTATCTGACCGTTGACCGAGCGGAAATCGTCCTCCGCCCATGCTGCAATTGCATTATAAAGCTTCTCCGACAATCGGAGAGGAACCTGTTTTTTCGGTGCCATTAATACAGACTTCCCGAATTAACGACAGGCTGAGCATCATGATTTCCGCAGAGAACTACAAGCAGATTTGATACCATTGCTGCCTTACGTTCCTCATCAAGCTCAACTATGCCGTTTTGATTAAGGCGTTCAAGAGCCATTTCGACCATTCCTACTGCACCATCAACTATCATTTTTCTTGCATCGATAACAGCGGATGCCTGCTGTCTCTGAAGCATTACTGCTGCGATTTCAGTCGCATACGCAAGATATGTAATTCTTGACTCGATGATCTTGATTCCGGCTTCTGCAACCTTTTCCTGAATTTCTTCCTTGATTCTGTTTGCAACAATCTCGCTTGAACCTCTTAGGCTTCCGTCATCAGCAACGCCGTCGCCGGTAGTATCAACATTCTGTGCAACGTCATAAGGGTAAAGTCTTACGATATTTCTAAGAGCACCGTCGCACTGGAGTGAGAGATATTCCTTGTAGTTTTCAACGTTGAACGCTGCCTTTGCTGTGTCAACAATCTGCCATGTAACGGCAATACCGATTTCAATAGGGTTTCCAAGACAGTCGTTGATTTTCTGGCGGCTGTTGTTGAGAGTCATCACCTTAAGAGACATTTTCTTGTTTACTGGTAATGAAGCTCCGGTCATGGGATGGTTTTTATTAGTCGGTACAACATCTCCGCTCTGATTAAGCTTTGTTTCAGCAGCGGGATTTACAGCAGTACAGAATGGATTTACGAAGAAAAATCCGTCGCCCTTTATAGTTCCGATGTATTTGCCGAAGAGCGTAAGTACAAGAGCCTCCTGCGGCTTGAGAACACGCAGTCCGAGATAGGGAATCCAGCCGATTAAAATCCATATAAGAACAGGTATTCCGATTACAGGATTATCCTTGGCTATGCCGAAAATCAATACTCCTATTGCAGCAAGATAGAGGAGCGTTGTCAGTACAAGAACAGCCATGCCGTTCTTTTTGTTTGTGAGAAGTTTTTCAGTCATGATAGTTATTTCCTTTCAGTTTAATTGGGGAGTAATAATAGATTCACATCGCGAATCTATGTGATATCAAAATAATATCACATAGATATTCGTTTGTCAAGCCATTTTAAGAATATTTTTCCTATTTTTGTTATTTTACGCTAACATATGCAATATCTCCACCTTAAGTGGTGGAAATCTTCATTTTCTCATCTTGACACAGCCTGAATTCCGTGTTAGAATTATTATGTAAAATTATGCAGAAGAGTCTTAGGCAACCGGATTTAGGCGTCCGGTGACTTCTCTGCAAACAGGAGGAAATAAAAATGAAACTACTTACCAGAACTCTGGCAGGTCTTTTTGCTGTGTGCATAGGAACTGCCGCAGTCCCTTTTCACGGGACTTTCAACTCACAGGAAAACACCGCTTACGCCGCATCAGGAGACATACGAACTGACATGAAATGGGGAACTCTTAAAATCGGCGGTGCCGGCTTCGTTTCCGGTATCGTTTCAGGACAGAAGGAAATGTATCTCCGTACAGACGTCGGCGGTGCATACAAGTACAACTACAAGACAAATCAGTGGGATCAGCTTTTCGGCTTCCTTACTGAATCCGACAGAGGTCTCCTCAGTGTAAAGGGTATTGCAATCGACCCGACAGATGATGATACAGTATACTTCCTCTGCGGATGTGCGTACTTCTCAAACGCAAAAACTGTTATCTTCAAGACTACTGACGGCGGTAAGACTTTCACCGAATCTGACGTTACAGATCTTATTCAGGTTCACGGCAACGGCGACGGACGTGAGTGTATCGAGCCTATCGCTATTGACCCTGACAACACCGATACTATCTATGCCGGCGGCGATGTTACCGCAGGCAGCTCCGCTCTTATCAAGTCCACAGACGGCGGCAAGACATGGAAGCCCGTTGACGGTTACGACTCTCTCGGTCTTTTCTCCGGCGAGCTTAAATATCCTATGTGGACAGATCACATGGTAAGAGGTACTGAGCCCTCAAAGGAATACAATCAGCAGAACGGTATCGGCTGTATCCTTATCGAGGACGGCAAGGTTTATGTAGGAACTTCTGTTACAGGTCAGGCAAATATCCACGTTGCAAGCGTTAAGGACGATAAGTTCACTCCGCTTTCAGCTGACCTCCCGACAGCTAACTACCCTTGCTCTATTACAAGCGACAACAACGGAAATGTTTTCTTCACATATATTGCTGGTCTCGCATTCAGCGGTACTGCCGGCGGTGCTTTCAAGTATGACACTGCAAGCGGCACTGTTACCGATATTTCTCCTTGCGGAAACGCTATCGGCATGATCGAGGCTGACGAAAAAAATCCTGACAAGCTCCTCGCAAGAACCTGCGGCGTATGGTCCGATCAGTGGTATGAAAAAGAATGGACTGACACAAGCATCGCATGGGGCGACCATTTCTACCGTTCTGAGGACGGCGGCAAAACTTGGCAGGATATTACTCCAGGTCAGCAGTTCGGTCAGTATACCGATAATCACTACTTCATTTCAAATCCTATGTCAACAGGCGGATATGACTGGGTTTACGGCAAGGCTTGTCACTGGGGAAGCTCCATTATCCTTGACCCGAGAAATCCCGACAGAATCGTTCTTACATCAGGTAACGGAGTTTTCGCCTGCGATAACGTATGGGACGAAAGAGATATCCAGTTCTACTTCCAGCCCGATGGCGTTGAGGAAGTTGTATGTCTTGACTTCGTAAGCGTTCCCGGCGGTGCCGCATACTCGGCAATCGGCGACTACGACGGATTTATCCACAACGATACAACCTCAATTCCCCCGCAATACAAGCCGAATATGGGTTCTACATCTGCAATTGCTTACTGTCCTCAGGATCCTGAGGTTATGATCCGTATCGCAGAAGGCGACGGAAACAACTCATCCACAAAGGGCTACTACACTCTCGATGCCGGAAAAACATGGGAACCAATGTCTCCTTCATCCGGCGGTAAGGCTGCAATCGTAAAGCTCGGCGAGGGCAAGTACCGCTTCATCAAGAGCGGCAAGGAAAGTGCTTCTATCAGCTATTCCGACGATTTCGGTCAGACATGGACAGCAGGTCCTTCCATCAACAGCAAGAAGGTTACACACTTCCTCGTTGATCCAGTAAATCCGCTTCTTGTGTATGCATCTGCTGTAACCTACAACGAATACTGGGCTTCTGATACGTCAAAAAAGGAACCCACTTTCGATGAATGCCACTACTCAATGCTCGTAAGTACAGACGGCGGCAAGACATGGGAGGATAACCCTATCTGCAAGTACGATATGTGCGACCACACAGGCGATCCCGCTTACATCAAGGAAGATACTGTCGCTATGGCTGCCGGCTGGAACGGTCTCTATATCCTCACAGATCAGGGCAAGACTGCTACAAAGACAGACGTTTTCTATGCAAAGACAGTAGGCTATGGTGCTCCCGAAAAGAAGGGCACAGCAAATACTCTCTTTATGTACGGAAAGCCGGAAGAATCTGATCCTGAGGGAATCTACCGTTCAACCGACGAGGGTAAGACATGGATACTCATCAATACTGACAACATCTACGGCGGTACCGGTAACGGAAACTTCCTCGTTGGCGATATGAACGAATTTGGTAAGGTTTATATGTCAACAGTAGGCTGCGGTATCGTATACGGAGAACTCTCAGACGGCGAAACTCCTGAACCGGATCCCATTCCCGAAGCAGATTATGGTGACGCAAACTGCGACGGTACTGTAAATCTCTCTGATGCGATTCTCGTATTGCAGGTAATCGGAAATCCAGATGCTTATGGTATCAGCGGCTCTGATAAGAGTGCCATAACAGAACAGGGAGCAATCAACGGCGATGTTGCAAATGTCGGGGACGGTCTTACAAACTCGGACGCTCTCGCTATTCAGGAATATCTGCTTAAGCTTGTGGACAAATTACCGAAAACGTGATAATCTGAATTTTTAATGCGTAATTATTGTATTGGCTTCGCCGATGGAATTAAAATAATCATTAATTTGTAGGGGCGGATATATCCGCCCTTTATATTTTATCGGATATTTGCCGTTATGCGGACAGCCGCAAGGGCTGCCCCTTACGAATTAACTTTTATATTTTCTATCATATGCGATTGGCAATTATCGCCTCGTACGGAGTGAGTGCGTTTACGCACGGAAACGTGTTTCGGGAGCACCGCTGGTGCCATTACGAACTATTATTATTTTTTTCGCATCTGATTTCCTGAGAGCAATAACGGCACCGCATATCAGGTATGCTGCCAGACCGCCGCCGGAGCCTGTATGCACACATTCAGCGGTCGCACCGGAAATGAAGCCGAGATCCATAAGGCGGCTCCGCATATTTCCGTTCATATCAAGGCTCGATATATAACAGCTCTCGCCTTCTCTGAGAGAGCTGAGACAATCTGGATTATTCATAAAAAACCCTCCTGATACATTATACTCAGGAGGGCTTTATTTTGTGTGCTTCTCAGAATTTGTCGTGATATACGCTCAGCTCCGTGATAATTCCCTTTGACGAGCCTGTGATTTCGATACCCTCAATACGCTCGGAATGAATACTTCCGAAACTAAGGATATCCGAAAGATCCTCTCCGTTATAGCCGCTGTACCGGCAGAAGAACACCTTATGGCTTTTTGAAGCAAGCTTATCGTAGAAAACAAGAGCGTTGTCCGGCTCATAGAGAAATTCCTTGTCAAGCTCGCTGTATTTGTGGCGGACAATGCCATAAGCCGCCGCTTCAGGATTTTCATACTCGTACTGACCGTAGTCACCACTCATGTCTGCCATGTGATAGTGGCTCATGATGCGTCTGCCATTCATGGAGAATCCCCTGCAAAGCAGATCATCATCCTGATAGGAAAAAACTGCCGGATTGCTTACGGGAGTTATCCTGACGCAGTTTGTTTCCCTAATATACGGATATGTTCCGCAGAATTTGTACGACAAATTCACAATGCCGTCCCACATGGTTGTTTTTCCGCTTACGAAAATATATCCGGTCTGACCGGAGTTATCCTCATGGGTGATATAGGGAAGCGTGTAGTAACCATCCATAAGCTGGTTGAAGGTTATGTTGGATTTCAGCCCCGGCTCTATCTGATTCTGACAGAGAAGCGAGGTAAATCCTCTGGAGACGAGCGAAACTATCCTTCCACCGCCGGAGCACGTCACTTTAAGACTGTCGATGAGTCCGTGATGAACGAGCTTCTGGTCAATATAGAAGAAAATCTCTGCGGAATTCTCAAAATCAGCGTACTCAGCGTGAAGCTGCGCGTTGAGAAGCGTATACGGCAGATAGGAATTCTTCCTGAACCTGAAGCTGAGAATTCTTTCCTCGGAAATCAGAGTTCCGTCAATTTTTTTCACTGTGATGCTTGCTGTCACGGAGATACCTCCTCCCCGACGGCTTCTGAGGTAATAAGCGTGATAACTGCGTAAACAAAGCCTTCGCCCTTGTCCTCAGAATTAAAGGACTGCACACGGCATCCGCTGAAAACAAGTCCCTTGTACACTACGCTGAAAGCCTCTGTACTGCGGAGCATATCAGAAGCCTGTCTGACAAAATCATCAGAACCCTCGCAGATTCTTCCAGAGAAGGTAAGCTTCATAGCCTTTGGACAGCTGTTGGTGATTGTTCCGCCGCCGGTAACAAGGGATTCCTCCGAGAAGCTTCGTACAGCCGCCGCCTTGAAGCCCTCGCACCAGAGAGTCATACTGCCGATATTCACCGGAACAGACTCCCGTTCTGAAATAACTGCAACTGAGTTCAAGCTGTTCTCCTTTCCGTTCTGATAATGCCGCCGAGCGATATTCTGACAGTCATCACAAGGCGGCGTATATTTGAGTCGTATTTCACTGTCATTCCGACAAGCCTGCCGGATATACCAGAGGTAATCATGCTGATATAGCTGTCGTAATAGCGGTATATATCGTCAGCGGAGCATTTCTCCGGAGCCGTTATTCTCAGCGATACCTCCGCTTTGTACGGAATATAGACCGTGTTCAGCGTATATATCGGAGTACTGCTTTCAAACGAGCCTATATCCACAACAGTAAAGATATTTCCTGTTCTTTTTCCGACAGGAATGCAGTCAAAGGCACTGTAAACGTGGGCAGCTCCCGATTTTTCAAGCTCTGCCTTTACGCTGCTGATAATAGCTTCAAGCATTTTATCCCTCCTCAGATTCCGGCAAAGGTGAACGTCTGCGGTACAATAAGATCACTGCATATTTCGAGATAGTCACGGATGAGCTTCTGTGAGAAGGACATCGTGGAATCCGGACTGTCAATCAACATTCTGCCGGCATAGGTAATCTGCGTGCGGTCACGGGACGAATTAATCTGGCAGAGACGATGATTTGCGACAGCCGCACAAAGGAACGGAAGCCTTGAATCGTTTCTGTCTGCGTCCGGAAGAAGCATTTTTTCAACCTCCGCCATAGCAAGCTCTATAACGGGAGCATATTTTTCGGGATCCTCCTCACTGGAGAACATCCTGAAAAGCGATTTTACTGATTCTATATTCATAAATCCACCTACCTGAGAGAGAATTCCGATGTAGAGCCGGAGATATTGTTTTCCGGTTCAAGCTGAACGTTCACACCTCTGCCGAAGCACTTTTTTTCAAGAAACTTCTTGAGCGAAATAAGCTGTGATGTATTCATAGTTCTTGCGGCAACCGAAGTTATATCCGCTGTCGAATGACCACCGTTGAAGAAGGCAAGTCTGCGGATATCACGGCGAAGCTCGTCCTGAGCCTTTGCGATGTCTCCCTCAACGGGAACGCTTTCAACGCTGTCAGACGAGAATTTCTTTGTCACACCAGCTCCGACCTGTGCCGGAACTGCCACAAAGCTCCATTCATAGGCGTCTGTGATATCGTCAAGGATTCTGTATGCCATTTTTCCGTTGTATTCCCTTCCGGAAACGTGCGAGCAGCTGACATTGCCGCAGACTGAACAGCTTCTCTTTGCCGCAGAGCAGGAAACGCTGACTTCTTTTTTTATTCCGCCGTCAATTTCAGCGATAAGACTGCGGTTTTCGTCCGTTCTGACCATGTATGCGTCTGCCCTGACGCATTTGTAGATTTCGCCTGTTTTTGTACGGCGGCTGTCATCGGAAATTACTTCCGCTTCAAAAATACGGGCTGTCTGCTCTGAGGAGCTTGGATTGTGGTCGAAGATTCCTGTCTTTCCCACGAAAAGCTCTGCAATTTTATCAAGAGCCTTGTCGGAGAAGCGTTCGCCGTCCCTGTCGATGTCGTTGTCGCAGAGGATTACGGAGAACACATATATTTCGTCCTCCGTAAAAGGTCTGCGTGTGAATTTATTGATTTTTTCAAGCATTTCCTTGTCCATAGTCATGTCCTTTCAGTTTATGATAAATGAATCTCCCCCGCTTAAAACGAGGGAGAACATGATAAATCAGCCGATTGCAAGTACCTTTACGGCGTCGGGAGTAATTTTGCGGAATCCGCAGGTAATGGAAACGCTGATCTGGTCAAGCTGCTGACCAATGAGCTTGTCTGTTTCCATCACAAGATCGGTGCTGGTGATGAATTCAAGGGCGAAGTTTCTGTCAAGACCGATAATCTTGTCAGAAGGAGCCGCAGATGTTTTCACAACCTCTGAGCCGAAGGGAAGAATAAGCTTACCGTCCTTGTCGGCAGTACAGTCGGAGAGCTGCTCCATAGCCGCAATAAGTGAAGCGTTTTCGGGCGATACAAGAAGAGTCGTCATGTCGAAGCAGCCGAACTTTCCGTAAAGTGACGCAAGATCACTGTAAGTAAGACTTTCCGCTGTAATCTGCTCTGCATTTTCAGCAAGAACCTCGGCAGCCTTTGCGGCAACGTTAAGAGCAAGTCTCACGCCGATGCTTCTGAGCATGATACCGAAAACATCAAGTCTCTGCGGACGTATAGCCTCGTAGGAAGCATTGATAAGTCTGCCGTATTTCACGAGAGTAACAGCCTTGTCGCTTTCTCTGACAATCGCCGCAGGAAGCTGAGCCGCCTGAGCTGTTGTGGTATAATCGGCTGTATCGTCGAGGTCGCAGCCAAGATACTGACCAGAATTGCTGATTGTCTTGACAGCACACACGGCTGAAAGAACTGTCTCGTCAAAGCCCTTTCTGATTGAACGTGTAACAAATTCGGGGAAAAGAACAGCCGTCTCGGTGGACGAGAAGAACTTCTCCACGCAGTCGCATTCAGGACCGCTTACCCTGATGTTGAATCGCTTGAGCTGTCTTTCGTAGGCGTCGAGCTTTTCAAGGGGAGTTCCGGCATAAGCCGAAGTGGGATCGAGCTCCTCAAGAGCCGCTGTAAAGGATTTTCCGCTGAGGTTGTAAAGTCCCTTTTCAAGTCTGATTTCGTTATACATAATATACCTCCAAAAATTAATCCGGTTAATAATTTTCTGTTCATAGAAAAGACGGACGTTCGCAATTGCAGATTATACCACGTTCACTTATTCTGTCAAGACTAAAACAAGCACCATAAATGGCGGTCTTGACAGACTGCGTGAACGTAGTTCTGGGCAATTACGCAAACGTCCACCGCCCTTTCGACCACTGGATTGTTCATTACTCTTTATTTTTCCGACTCTCCTGCGAGTCTCTTTTCTATTTCAAGTGCCTGTGCATTTTTCAGACGGCTTTCTGCAAGAACTGCTTCGTCCTGAAGATTTATGTTGTCCCATTCCACATGACATACAGCGTCCGCACCGACTGAACAGAGATAAGCATTGCCGATCTGAGTGATTACCGGCGTAAGCAGACGTCTGTAATATTCAAGCTCGGATGTGAGGATATCTGCCTGCTGCGAGGACATCCTCTCCGTGCTGCTCCATGTGAGTCCGAGAAGAAACGGCGGTATGGAGAGCTTAGAGATAAGCTGCTCCAGAAGCTGACGGACAGGAATATTCGTATCAAAAAGCTGATTTTCCGCCCCGATTACCTTTATATCCACATCGCCGACCGCCACAAAATCTTTCACCTGACCATAGCGTGCGGAATTCATGCCGTCCGCCCACTCCTTGGCGATCTGCTGTGCACGCTCACGGGAATGGATAATATCGCCCGATTCTCCCGAAGGCTTGTAGGTTATGGCATAGCGGATATTTCCGGCACGGTCGAAATTCTGACCTATGCAGTCGTATATCCTGAGCAGAATACCGCTGAGAGCCGGAAGTCCGCGAAGAAGCGAATGACCTCCTACCAGCGAAGAATAGAGGATTCTTTCCGGACGCTCAATCTTTTTTTCCGTCCCTGTGGAATCCCTTATCATATATTCCCTTGAAAAGGGATCTGCTCCGGAGGTTATTCTCAGCCTTGTGACATCTCCGTTCCATAATCCGGCAATGCGTTTTTCACCGTAATCAACAGCAATTTCCCCCACAGCACTTCCGTAGGTAAGCAGACTGTCAAGGAAGTTATCGGCAAACGTTCCGACAGACTGTCCTGTAAGTCCGACGGGAACCTTTTCCAGAAAGGAATCAAGCTGTTCCTGATAATTCTCATCCGAGCTTACAACACGGAAGCCTCCGGTAAGACGTATGATCTTCATGATAGCCGCGTCAAGAACGGGAACAGCATATCTCAGTCTGTCGTAAAGCTCTGCTTCAAGCGGATCTATCATAGCCGGAACTGCGTTTCTTGCCGGAATATAACGGCTTGCACAGGCTATCTCCGGCGATTTCTGACGTAACGCAGGTTTCTGTTTTGTTCTGAAGAGTTTCATTTTTCCTCCTTCTGCGTGTGATTGTGAACAGTGCTTCATGTACATCATCGTGATACGGATACCGCAAAGAAATCGTCGTTTCTTTCCGAAGCAAGCATATCTGCCACAAAGTATCTCATATCGTCCATAGCGTGGTCATTCTCCTTTATCGGAGCGTCCATACCGGCTTTTTCGCTCCAGCGGTAGAGCTGGAATTCCCTGAAAATATCGGTACACGATTCATGAAATTTCAGTCTGTTCTGTTTAAGGGCGGCACTTACCTGCCTTATTCCGGTGATGACATCGTTGTCAGCCTTTACGACTCTGAATTTTCCGTGTCTGCGGATACACTCGATAAAGCTTGCAGCAGAGGGATCAACGATTACCCGTGAGATTTTCTTCTCACCCGCAAGCTCCTCCAGAGCCGAATAATGTTCCTCGTCCGTGCGGGAAGCTCCTTCTTTTTTTGAGGAGTAATAGTACTCCCTCAGGCGATGCCATACGCCGCCGCTGAGTCCCCACAGACCAAAGGATGACGGATTTACCGTGCCGTAATCACAGGAAATGACATAGCTTTCGCAGTCGATTTCGCCGCTGTAAACGTGATTTTCCCTGCTGAACATCGGATAGACAACCCCTTCCGAGGCAGTCCATTTCCCGAGCACGAAGCGGTCATAGAACGTGCCGGAATAAAGTCTCTTGTAGCGGTTTTTCATGCTTTCGGAGAGCGAAGGGTTGTCGTCCATGGTAAAATGGAGATAGAGAGCCTTTTTTTCCTCCGCCTTTTTAATCCACTCGTTGTAGAACCAGTGTGCAGGATTGTCCGGATTGCAGTTGAACCACATCTTTGAGCCGTTTACCGAGCATCTTGCAAGAGCCTGCTCCACGAAGGACCTCGGCATAAGTGCGGCTTCATCGAAGAAAACACCAGAGAGAGTCATACCCTGAATCAGCGAAGCAGAACCTTCATCCTTGCCTCCGAACAGATAGAAACGGTTTGTTTTCCCCAGAAAGGTGATATCGATGTAGTTCCTGCTGACCTTTTCAAGACAGGTACAGCCATATTCCTTGAGAATCGGAATAAGAGGAACAACGACATTTCTTCTGAGGGAAGTTACCGTCTTTCCGCACAGAGCGAAGGAAGCTCCGTCGAATACCGAGGATGCCCAGAATACAAAGCCGATTGACATGGAAAGAGTCTTTCCGCTTCTTACAGCACCGTCACAGATAAGAGCGTCGTAGTCTCTGTATTCAGGATTCTTCCACCAGTTCATAGTGATTTTCTGTTTTCGGGAGAGCCTTTCAATCATCAGGATTATCATCCTCCTCCGCCGACGCCGTAAGAGCCGCTATAAGACCAGCTGCCTTGTTTCTGTCGGAGCATGAGTTTTCCAGTTCAGCGAGCTTTTCCATAGCCTTTATACGGTCGAAAAGCCTGACCTCAACTCCTCCTCCCTTGACTCTCTTTATTTCCGAGACATTGAAAAGATCAAGTCTCTCAATGATGTCCTGTGGCGGAAGCTCATCGGCAAATACAAGATATACTGCGTCAGTACAGCTTCCGAATGCAAGCCGCCTGAGTCCGGCAGAAACACTGTTGGTATCGCTGAGGATATCCCTCAGACCTGCAATAATACGTCTGCATTCTGCGGATTTAAGGCATTTCACACCCTCGGTCAGAGCATTTTCCCTGCCAAAGCCTGCCTTTTCTGCCGCCTCGGAGACATTTCCAAGCATAACGTAATAGCAGCAGAAGGCATATCTTTTTGCTTTAAGCTCCTTTTTTTCCTGCAAATAAACGACCTCCTTCCGGTAATTTCTGAACAGAAGCACCGTTCATAAGACAGCCGGAAGAAGGTTTCATTCAACTAAAAATAGTTGTACGGAGAGAAAAATAAAAAAGACTTTGTAGATTTCTACATCAACAAAGTCTTTTGATATTCTGATATTGTTTAAATTCAACAAAATAATCCTGTAAAAAATGCCGTCCCCGATGCCGCAAGTGCCACGATAATAAGCGGAAGGTCAAGATACGCAAGCACAACAGCCACGACTGTTCCTGCAACAGAGGTAATCATACTACCTGTACTGTAAAAAATCGCCGGAATTGTCATTGCACTGAGGACTGCATACGGAATGTAATACAGAAAGCTCCGGAAGAATTTTGATTTAATCTTCTTCCTGAAAAACGTGAACGGAATCATCCTGATAAGATACGTCACACCAGCCATAACAAAGATATAAATGGCAATACTCATTCGTTCGCCTCCCCGTCATCCTTTACCGGAAAGATAACAGCCGCCAGAGCCGAAGCCGCAACGGCACTGATTATCACTGCAAATCCGCCGCTTATCATGGTGAATACATACCGCATGAGAATACTCACTCCTGCCGCAAGAAGTACGGCAAACAGTACATTTCTCTGCTTTTTTGCCGGAGGAATTATAATTGCGAGAAACATTCCGTACAGAACAATTCCCATAGCACTGCTAACAGACGACGGCAGAAGCTGTCCTGCACTTACTCCCATTGCCGTTCCCGACACCCAGCCGAGAAATGCAACAAGTATCATCCCGTACATATAGGCAGGAGTCAGAGGATTTTTCTGGGCGGAGCAGACTGCAAATATTTCGTCTGTTATGCCGTATGAAGCCGCAAATCTGTGCGGAGTAGTAAAGCTTTTGTCGAGTTTCTGCGAAAGGGATATCGCCATAAGAGAGTATCTTATATTAATAGTGAGCTGAACGAGTACCATTTCGATGAGTGCACCGCTGGCGGCGATTATGTCGATTCCTGCCGCCTGTCCTGCTGATGTAAGATTAGTCGCAGATATCAGTGAAGCTGTAAATACCGACAATCCGCACTTTGCCGCAGCAATTCCGAACCCGAAGGATACCGAAAGATATCCCAATGCAATAGGAATGCCATGTGACATTCCCCGTAAAAAGAGTGATTTCATATATTTTCTTAGTCCTTGAAGCAGTCGAGATAGTCGTCAAACGAGCCTGATGAAAGTCCGGAGGAATATGTGATAACCACCATGTATCCGTCCTTTTCAGTAACGTAGTAATCCTGATTTACAGATACGCCATATTTTTCAAGCTCTACCTCCATGCTGAATACATCGAATTCAACACCGCAGAGAGTATCCTTTTCGCCGTCAACGTGCCAGTCGATATTCATATCCGGCATTGAATAGGAGGTTGCCAGCTTTGCGGCATTGATATAATCGTCAATGGTCATACCGCCGGAATATCTTGAAACATCCTCAAAAATGAATGCAAAGCTCTCGCCGGTTGACATATCGCTTGCAATGCAGTCATAGGTAGTTGTGTTAAGGATTGTGTCAGCGTCCATGCTGCTTCCGCCTGCCTCAAGACCTGCACTCATGGTGTCAGAGATTTCCTCATCAGAAAGAATTGTCCAGCCGTCAGGAATCTCAAATGTCAGACCGCTGAATTCATTTGAATAAACGTTGTCCTCGACCTTGCCCCTTGTAAAGCTGCCAGATTTTTCTTCATCCTTGTCGTCAGATTTTTCATCTTCCTTATCGTCAGACTTTTCGTCGTCCTCGTCGTCGTCATCCTTTATAATGCGTGAGGATGAATCGGAAGCACTGTTGCCTTCCTCGCTGGAATCGTTGTTGTCTCCGCAGGCGGTAACGGAACACACAGCAAGCAGAAGTGTAAATAATAATGATATTTTTTTCATATTAACCCTCGTTATTTTTGAATTCACTCTGAAATTATACCACACAGCCGGAATTTAGTCAAGGCTGACGCACACCGAAACGACAAACTCACCACGAATAATATATTGCCGGAACTTATAGCCGGTGATTTCTGTTGTGAAGCCGTCCTCTGTGAGGATGAACTCCGCCTGTTCAAGCGGAAAGGAGAGTCCTGTGCCTACCGCCTTTATGTAGGCTTCCTTGAGCGTCCACAGCCGGAAGAAAAGATTGTTTTTCTGTTCATCGGGAGCTTTCTCTATGAACTTCTGTTCACTTTCGGAGAAGGCTCTCCGCATGACAGTACTGCGAAGCGGACGGATTCTTTCGCAGTCAATACCACATTCCTTTCCAGAGACAACGCAGGCGGCGATTCCATCCGCATGAGAGATGTTGTAATGAATTTCCGGATGCTCCGTAAGTGAGGGCTTGCCGAATTTCCCTTTGTTACGGGAGAATCCTCGGTGTAGTCAATGCCGTATGGTCTGAGGCATTCCCTGAGAAGCCTGTGAGCATGGGAATGCTGATTTTTCTTGTCAATGTCAATCAGAGAAACTGCAATCATAATATCACCCGTTAAATTATAGTATAATCCGGCATAGAAAGCAAATGGTATTTCGGGATTTTTAGTTATCAGCTTTCAGCTTGTGATATTGTCTTAATCTTATTTTCCTTTATTGAACCAATCAATATAATTGAAATCATCATAGTGTTTTCTTATCGAAAAAAAACTTTTATAGTCGAAGCACATACCCACACTTGATTCAGATTCCCACCCTTTCAGATAATAAGCTGATTGAATCTCAGGATGTGGCACATGGGTGAAGACGACCTTATTTTTATATGGCAATGCATCAAAATCACGCAGATTTTGAAGAGTACAACCATCTCTGTCAGTAAACATGATAAACAGATTATTAAAATCTATTCGTTTTGAACGTTCCACCCATTTATCTTTCGCATTTTCTTTCGTTGAGTAGTGCTGAAAATAAATTCGTACATCATCAAGGAGTCCAATAGGATAGGTGATATCAGGTTCCACAACAAATGTCATTTCACAACTTAAATAGTGATTGATATTAGAGAGAAATCGAATAAAATCATCGGGTTTCATCCAAAGATTAACAAAAGGACTATTGAACCTAAGTCCCAAATCATGCAGAAGAAAAGCCCCATTACAATTACTTGCAATAATTGAAAAATCATTATTCTTTAGTTTTCTTACAATGATTTTAATATATATTTTCCGGATATGTCGTTTGATTTTTACTATACCGTTCTTAATTTTCATCGTACTGAACCCCTTATTTGTAAATTTATATTTACTGGTCTGGTTGATTTCCTTCATTATATCACATTTCTCTCAAATTTTCAATACCTCTCGATTAAACGATATGTGTAAAATAAATATAGACAATGTAGGATGTGGTGTAGGGACGGACCCTTGTGTGCGTCCATTATTATTTCGGATATTTCACGTTATGCGGACGACCAATATCGTTCCTACAAATTGTTTCCAAAAATTTATTTATTATTTCGGTGAATGCCTACACCACAATTATGCATTAAAAGGGCGGATGTAGGCATCCGCCCCTACATATTGCTTTATTTAATTTGAATCCGCAAGCATACATTTTGTTAAAATATAGAAATATGTAAAGCACCCTTGACAAAGAATGTAAAGCGTGCTATACTATGTATTGTAAAGTTAACTTTACCTCTAAGGAGGCTGATAATTTGAAAAACAAAATACAGGAGCTGCGAAAAGCAAAAAAAGTCACGCAGCAGGAACTCGCTGACGCCCTGAGCGTCACACGGCAGACAATAATCTCACTTGAAAACGGAAAATACAACGCATCGCTGACGCTCGCCCATAAAGCGGCACAGTTCTTCGGAATAACAATTGAGGAACTGTTCATTTTCGAGGGCAACGAGAACATCTGAGGAGGACAATCATGGAAAATTTCAGAAAAAAATTGCAGACAAACAACAAAATCAAGCTTATAGTTATACTTATTTCAATTATATGTCTGGTGATCTTGAATATAATGCCGGAGCTAAGAAATGATTCAACAGAAGTATTCACAGGATTTTTCACCGGACTGACAGCCGTTCTGCTCATTAATTTTATCAGAAACAAAAGAGCACTGAGTGACGAAAAACTGCTCAAATCAATGTATATTCGCAACACAGATGAGCGCAACAATCAGATGATGAAGGAAGTTTCAAAGACAACTTTCACAATAATCATTACCGGAATTTCAATTGCGACTATTGTTTCAAGCTATTTCAGCGAGATTGTCAGCTCAACGCTTTCATGCTGTATGGCATTTATTCTCATTGTGTATTTCTGTGTAACTGCATATTACAACAAAAAAATGTAGGCATCAGCGATGCCCCCGGACCACGCTCCCATGTGTGCGCCTTGATGATTCACCGGATACCTATATGTAATGCGGACGACCAACAAACATCCATTCAAAAAAAATCTCCCCGATAAGTTAATATCGGGGAGATTCTTTATAATCGTTCGAACATTAAAGACTTAAATTAGTCCTGACCATAGAGTGCTGTGAGCTTAGTAAGATAATCATATCTGTCCTTAGCGTTTTCAACAGCAGCGTCAAACAGAGCTTCTGCTCTCTCAGGGTTCTGACGAGCAAGTGAGTTGTAACGAACCTCACCCATGAGGAAGTTCTTGAACTCATCTGTGTTAGGAGCCTTGGAGTCGAGTGAGAACGGATTCTTACCCTCTTCCTTGAGTGCAGGATTGTATCTGTAAAGGTGCCAGTAACCAGCCTCAACAGCCTTCTTCTCTTCAGCCTGAGCAGTAGCCATACCTGTCTTGATACCGTGGTTGATACAAGGAGCGTATGCGATAACGATGGAAGGTCCGTCGTAAGCCTCAGCCTCAGCGAACGCCTTGATACACTGATTCATGTTAGCACCCATAGCAACGTGAGCAACGTAAACGTAGCCGTAGCTCATTGCGATACCAGCGAGATCCTTCTTCTTAACAACCTTACCAGCAGCAGCGAACTGTGCGATAGCACCAGTAGGAGTTGACTTAGAAGCCTGTCCGCCTGTATTTGAGTAAACCTCAGTATCAAATACGAGGATATTTACGTTCTTACCGGAAGCGATAACGTGGTCGAGACCGCCGAAACCGATATCGTAAGCCCAGCCGTCACCACCGAAGATCCACTGTGACTTCTTGCTGAGGTAATCCTTTTCAGCGAGGATAGCCTTAGCGTCGTCGCAGCCGCAAGCTTCGAGAGCAGCAACGAGGTTATCTGTGGCAACAGAGTTAGCAGCGCCGTCGTTGTAAGTAGCGAGGTACTCATCAATAGCAGCCTTAACTTCAGCCTTTTCAGCCTTATCCTTAAGAGCGAGAACCTTGTCTGTTACTCTCTTACGGAGTGTTTCCTGAGCGAGGTACATACCGTAACCGAACTCAGCGTTATCCTCGAAGAGTGAGTTAGACCAAGCAGGACCTCTGCCCTTCTTGTTGACTGTGTAAGGAGTTGTAGGTGCAGAACCGCCCCAGATTGAAGAACATCCAGTAGCGTTAGCGATCATCATTCTGTCACCGAAGAGCTGTGTAACGAGCTTAGCGTAAGGAGTTTCACCACAGCCAGCACAAGCACCTGAGAATTCGAGGAGGGGCTGTCTGAACTGTGAGCCCTTAACTGTGTCAGCCTTGAACTTAGCAGCAACTTCTGCCTTTTCATCGATAGTTACACCATAGTTGAATACTTCCTGCTGATCCATCTGAGAAGCGATAGGCTTCATAACGAGAGCCTTCTCCTTAGCAGGACAGATGTTAGCGCAGACGCCGCATCCTGTACAGTCAAGAGTTGAAACAGTCATCATGTACTTGAGACCGTTCATAGCAGGCTTGAAGTCAACGATCTTAGCGTTAGCAGGAGCAGCCTCAGCCTCAGCCTCTGTAAGAGCAACAGGTCTGATTACAGCGTGAGGACAAACGTAAGCACACTGGTTACACTGGATACAGTTCTCAGGAATCCACTCAGGAACGTCAACAGCGATACCACGCTTTTCAAATGCAGCAGAGCCCTGCGGGAATGTACCGTCAGCCATGTCTACGAATGTAGAAACAGGGAGAGTATCACCCTTCTGAGCGTTGCAGGGGATCTGAATGTTGTTTACATAATCCTGGAGGTTCTTGTCATCGCAGGTAACAGCAGCCATACCCATCTGAGTATCAGCAGCGTCAGCCCATGAAGCAGGAACGTCGATCTTTACGATGTTCTGGTGACCAGCATCGATAGCGTTCCAGTTCTTTTCAACGATATCCTGTCCCTTTTTGCCATAGGAAGCCTCAGCAGCAGCCTTCATGTAGCCAACTGCTTCCTCGAAGTCGATGATGTTAGCAAGCTTGAAGAAAGCAGACTGGAGGATAGTGTTGATTCTTGTACCCATGCCAGTTTCCTTACCGAGCTTAACACCATCGATTGTGTAGAAGTTGATGTTATTCTGAGCGATGTATCTCTTAACCTGTCCGGGAAGGTTAGCGTCGAGTTCCTCAGGAGTCCAGATTGTGTTGAGGAGGAATGTACCGCCGGGCTTGATGTCAGAAACCATATCGTACTTGTCGATGTAGCTCTGGTTGTGGCAAGCTACGAAGTCAGCCTTGTTGATAAGGTATGTTGACTTGATAGGAGTCTTACCGAAACGGAGATGAGAGATAGTTACGCCGCCTGACTTCTTTGAGTCATATGCAAAGTAAGCCTGAGCGTAGAGGTCTGTGTGGTCGCCGATGATCTTGATAGAGTTCTTGTTAGCACCAACAGTACCGTCTGAACCGAGACCCCAGAACTTACAAGCTGTTGTGCCTGCGGGAGCTGAGTCAGGGTTAGCTTCGAGAGGAAGTGAAAGATTTGTAACGTCATCCTCGATACCGATTGTGAATCTCTTCTTGGAGTCGTTCTTGAATACAGCAACGATCTGAGCGGGAACTGTATCCTTTGAACCGAGACCGTATCTGCCTGTAAATACAGGGATATCGTTGAACTTAGTATCCTTGAGAGCAGCAACTACGTCGAGGTAGAGAGGCTCGCCAAGTGAACCGGGCTCCTTAGTTCTGTCGAGAACAGAGATTCTCTTTACGCTGTCAGGAATAGCTTCAACGAGCTTTTCAGCAACGAAAGGTCTGTAAAGACGAACCTTAACGAGACCGTACTTACCGCCGGCAGCGTTGAGGTAGTCGATTGTTTCTTCGATAGTGTCGTTAACTGAACCCATAGCAACGATAACGTGCTCAGCGTCAGCAGCACCGTAGTAGTTGAAGAGCTTGTAGTCAGTACCGATAAGCTCGTTAACCTTGTTCATGTAGTCTTCAACGATAGCAGGGAGAGCATCATAGTACTTGTTGCAAGCCTCACGAGCCTGGAAGAAGATATCAGGGTTCTGAGCTGTACCACGGAGAACAGGTCTCTCAGGGTGGAGAGCCTTGTCACGGAATGTCTGAGCAGCATCCTTGTCGAGGAGAGAGAGGAGTGTCTCGTCATCCCATGTCTCGATCTTCTGGATTTCGTGAGATGTACGGAAACCGTCGAAGAAGTGGAGGAAAGGAACTCTGCCCTTGATTGTTGAAAGATGAGCTACTGCACCGAGATCCATAACTTCCTGAGGGTTGGATGAACAGAGCATAGCATAACCTGTCTGACGGCAAGCATAAACGTCAGAGTGGTCACCGAAGATATTGAGAGCGTGAGAAGATACGCATCTTGCTGAAACGTGGATTACGTTAGGGAGAAGCTCACCAGCGATCTTGTACATATTGGGGATCATAAGGAGAAGTCCCTGTGAAGCTGTATATGTAGTTGTAAGAGCGCCTGCGGAGAGAGAACCGTGAACTGTACCAGCAGCACCAGCCTCAGACTGCATTTCTGCAACTGTTACGGGCTGACCGAAAAGGTTCTTCTTGTCCTTAGCAGACCAGCTGTCTGTTACCTCAGCCATAACTGAGGAAGGTGTGATGGGGTAAATAGCAGCAACGTCAGTAAAGGGATATGATACCCAAGCAGCTGCATTGTTACCATCCATGGTTTTCATTTTTCTTTTGATTGCCATAGGAATGACCTCCTGAAAAAAGTTTTTGTGAGGTTACATAAGGCGGCACGGAACAAAGCCGGTTGTTGCCTGTATGTAACGGCTTCTTACATTATAACACAAAATAGCGGACTTGTAAACACTTTTTTTATTTTTTCTCAGTGCTTTTTTATGTGTTGTTGTTCTTATGTCACAGCGGATGTTCACATCCGCCGTTATATCAGTACCGACAGAGGCGAACCCATGTGTTCGCCGTTCTGACATATATCATTAACAATAACAATATCACTGTCAGTTGCAGTATTATTTTCAGTATCAGTTGCATTATCATTATCAGCTTAATTTGCCGAAATTTTTTCAGCAAAATCAGCATTTGCTTAATTTGCCGGAATCAACGTTTTTTCGTTTAATGGCACTCGTAAACATCACGTTTTTATTTTGCGGATAATTAAATAGTTTTTTTATATCTGTTTCCATGGCGAATGTTTTAGTTTTTTTAGAATTATATTGACTTTAAAATATAAATTTAGTATAATATGTATATATTAGTACATTTTCCACTTTAATCTAAAAATAATATTTCAAAGATCAGGAGGAATCAAAAATGATTGATTTTCAAAACAAACTTATTTTCAAGCTCAAACAGACTGACAACTCAAAATACGCCTCTATCATCGCTCCGCTTCTCATCGAAGGAGAAAGCATCATTTCTACATATAGTTCAATGAGAGATGGTGTTGTATTCACCAACAAGCGCATTATGCCTATAAACATTCAAGGAATAACAGGAACAAAAAAAGATATATCAAGCCTTCCATATAACAAAATACAAGCGTTTTCCGTTGAAACAGCCGGTACTTTCGACCTCGACAGTGAACTCGAAGTTTACTTCAGTTCAATAGGAAAAGTTAAATTTGAATTTTCCGGAAACTGTAACATAACAGAAATCGGCAGCATAATTTCAAATTTCCTTTTAAAATAAAAATCCAGAAATAAGGGCGAACTATGTGTTCGCCCTTTTCGTTTTACCGGACATCATGCGGACGACCAATGGTCGTGCCTACATCAGATTATCTTCAATTTCAATGATTATATCGCTCATTTTGACTTCAAGTGCCGTTGAAATCCGGTAAAGCGTTTCGAGGGTAGGCTTGCGTTCTCCCCTTTCTATTGCACTGAGATGAGTTCTGCCGATATCTGCAAGACCGCTCAGCACTTCCTGTGATATATTCTTTCGTTTACGAAAATCTGCGATGACCTTTCCTACTAATTTTGAATCAAGCGTTGGTATATACATAATTATCACCTCTGATAATATGATATACGAATTTTTTGTAAACTATGAATACATATGTTGACAATTGAATACTTATGTGTTATAATATGTGTATAAAATTTATGAAAAAGCCATAAAAAGGCAGGAGGTATCTAAAATGAAACGAATTTTAACAGCCATGCTCGCCGGAACAATGTTATTCAGCACAATATCATGTAAAAATAATAATATTGATAATAGCGATAATGATAATACCACAGATATTTCATTAACAAAAGAAGAAAAAATAATATACAACGCACTTAACGAAAGTGAACGTTACTCATATGAAGAATATGGAGAAATAGCTGCTTGCAGTAATATTTATACATATGAATATCCACACAACGAAAGTGACGAACTTTATCCTTTTATATTACTTAACATGTCAGATAGGGTAGATAGTTATTGTTATATAGATTTTTCAAACGATGATGAAGATGTACACGTTCTTGTTACAAAAGGAAAAATCAAAGGATCTCTAATCACCTACCCTGAGATGGCTGTTGTTAATAGGCTTTGTTATTATGATGAATCTCTAGATGACTCTTCATATGAAGTAGATCATGTAGTAGAATTATTCACCTACCTAGGATTCCCTCCTTTCTATATTTCTGATGATAGTACAATAAATGTTAAAGCAATTTCAAAAAAATTGAAAGAAAGCAAATAATCATCAAGGTATCTTTTAAGCATTCTTCATCTCTCCAACATTAGCTTTTTTATAAATTATGTATAAAATTTATCTAAGGAGGTTCACTTATGAACGATACGATTAAAAATGTACTTTACGAACTTGTTGAACGAGCAAAGAAAAACAAAGAACACGAAGCATCATTTGATCTTATTGGCATTGTAAACAATAGTGATCAAGTAAGAAGTTTCACAAACCAGTTAAAAGACGAAGGCTTTATCACGAATATCAACATTTATGGAAAAACACATTTTTCATGTAATGTAACGGAAAAAGCTTTTGAACACTTCAAAGAGGAGGGAATGAAATGAAAATTAAATATTTGCTTGTAACAATAGTTATTGCCGCATCCGCTGCCATATTCACTGGATGCGACGGTGATAGTGGCGGTGACGGAAAATGCCAATTTGAAGGATGTTCAAAAAAAGCTACAAGTGCCGCTGGAGAGTTCTGTGACGAACACAGCAAAAGATTAAACGACTACTGGGACGCTCAATACTAGTGGGAGGGGGTGTAGAGGCGTATATTATCCGCCCGTGTTGGTTGTTGAGGATTTCACAGGACGTCGAGGACGCTGTCTCCCACACAATAACATTTCTCAACAAAAAAGAGGACTCAACCGAGTCCTCTTAATTTTATATATTAGCCAAGAACGATTTCAACCTCGTGAGTACCGTTTTCAAAAGCGGGAACAACATTTCCCTCAACAGCCTGACCGTCAACAGTCATAGCCTTAACGCCCTTGCAAACGTGGTCGGGGTTCTTAACAGTGATGTTATATGTAGCACCACGGAACTGTCTTGTAGCTGTGAAGCCGTCCCACTCGTGAGGAATGGAAGGATCAACCTTAAGACCGTCGAAATCAGCAGCAATACCGAGGATATACTGTGAAATAGCAACCATGTTCCAAGCAGCAGTACCAGTCAGCCATGAGTTCTTGCCCTCACCGAAACGGCTTGCATCCTTACCAGCGATCATCTGACCGTAAACGTAAGGCTCTGTCTTGTGAAGCTCAGAGATATCTTCGTTGAATGCAGGAGCAATCTTGCTGTAATACTCGAATGCCTTGTCACCTCTGCCGGCATAAGCCTCAGCACAGATAATCCATGCGTTGTTGTGTGTGAAGATACCAGCATTCTCCTTGTATCCGCCGGGATATGTAGAGATTTCGCCGTACTGGATGTAGTACTTGCTGAATGCAGGGTTATTGAGAACAAGACCATACTGAGTATTGAGGTACTTGTCGATAGATTCAAGAGTCTTGATATCTGCACCAACGTCCTTACCGATTTCTGACATAACAGCGAAGCCCTGAGGTTCGATGAAGATCTTGCCTTCCTCACACTCCTTGGAGCCCATCTTAGCACCTGTTGCGTCATAAGCACGGAGGAACCAGTCGCCGTCGAAAGCGTGTTCCATAACGTTCTTCTTCATCTTGTCGATCTCTGCCTGAGCAGCATCAGCCTCGTCGTTCTTGCCGAGGTGTCTGAGAATAGCAACGTAGTTAGGACCTGCATATGTAAAGAGAGTAGCAACCATTACAGACTCAGCAACCTTGGAGTAGCCGCCTTCAGCAGCGAACTTGGGGTTGGTGTATGTCTGGAAGCTCTCACCGGGAGTATCGGAGTAGCATGAAAGGTTAACGCAGTCGTTCCAGTCAGCTCTCATAGCGAGAGGCAGGTTGTGAGGACCGAGATTATTAACGATCTTGTAGAAGGATACCTTAAGGTGATCGAGCATAGGCTGAGCGATGCTCATATCGTTGTCATAAGGAACCATTTCATCGAGGATAGACCAGTCGCCTGTTTCCTTGATATAAGCGGAAACGGAAAGGATCATCCACAGCGGATCATCAGAGAAGTCGCCGCCGATATCGGAGTTACCCTTCTTAGTAAGGGGCTGATACTGGTGGTAGCATCCGCCGTCAGGGAGCTGAGTTGAAGCGATATCAATGATACGCTCTCTTGCTCTGTCGGGAATCTGGTGAACGAAACCGAGGATATCCTGATTGGAGTCACGGAAGCCCATTCCACGACCGATACCGCTCTCGAAGTAAGAAGCGGAACGTGAAAGGTTGAAAGTAACCATACACTGATACTGATTCCAGATATTAACCATACGGTCAACCTTGTCATCAGGAGTATTTACGCTGAGAATGCCGAGGAGCTTGTCCCATGTTGCTCTGAGTTCAGCAAGACCTTCAGCAACCTTTTCAGGAGTATTGTACTTCTCGATCATAGCGAGAGCCTTTTCCTTATTGATTGTCACGCCGTCTGCCTCGAACTTCTTGTCAACGGGCATTTCAACGTAACCGAGGATAAAGATAAGTGTCTTTGACTCGCCGGGAGCGAGAGTAATCTTCTTGTAGTGAGAAGCAACAGGTGACCAGCCGTCAGCTACGGAATTGCCGGGCTTGTCTGCGATAACAGCCTGAGGATCGCCGAAGCCATTGTAGAGACCGATAAATGTATCTCTGTCAGTATCGAAGCCGTCGATGCTGTCGTTAAGAGAGTAGAATGCGAAGTGGTCACGTCTGTCTCTGTATTCAGTCTTGTGGTAGATTGTTGAATCTACGATTTCAACACGTCCTGTGGAGAAGTTTCTCTGGAAGTTTGTGCAGTCATCCTGAGCGTCCCATAAGCACCACTCTGCGAAGGAGAAGAGTGAGAACGTCTTAGCATCAGAGCCTTCGTTTGTAAGAACAACCTGCTGAACTTCACCGTCGTAATTCTGGGGAACGAAGAAAGTAACCTCTGCCTTAAGGTCGTTCTTCTTACCTGTGATTACTGTGTAGCCCATACCGTGACGGCACTCGTAGGAGTCAAGCTCTGTCTTTACAGGTGACCAGCCGGGATTCCAAACAGTACCGTTATCGTTAATGTAGAAATAACGGCCGCCCATGTCGATAGGCACATTGTTGTAGCGATAACGTGTAATTCTTCTGAGACGAGCGTCCTTGTAGAAGGAATATCCTCCGGCTGTGTTAGAAATCAGCGAGAAGAAGCCCTGAGTTCCGAGGTAGTTGATCCATGGATAGGGCGTTCTGGGGGAATTTATAACGTATTCCCTGTTGGCGTCGTCAAAAAATCCGAACTTCATAGTGATTATTCTCCTTTGTTTTAAACTGTGAATGTAGTCTGCAAGCCGGAAAAACCGAAGCCTCGCAGACCGCATAACGTGCATTTTCAGTTGATCCCGTGCCATTATACACGATGATTCAATATCATTATAACATATTTATCAATATATTACAAGTGATTGAAGCAAATTACAATGTAGTTATTTTATATGAAAATTTGTGCATTTTAGACAAACTTCGCTTATTTTGAGAAGAAACGCTGATATGCTGTAAAGGTTTCGGAAGGCTTTATCTCACGGTAACCGCTGATTTCAGCCGGAGTACTGAGATTCGGAGCGTCAATCATAGCTGTCATCGGCTCAGGGCAGAAATAGTGGTTGAAACCTCTGTCGTTCCAGATAATCCAGAAGCCGTATTCTTCGGAAACCTCGTAGCAGAGCTTCTTTCCGCTTGCGATATCCTCAGCGATAACGCCGTGGAACTTTTCTCCGTCAAGTTCAAGATCCTCAGCGAAATACATATCATTGTCAACCACCTGAAGCACGGGACACTTTGTACCGTTCTTGTATTCAAGATCCCAGTCAGTGAGTTCGAGATATTTTTCAGTCGGGAGACAGCGGCTGTTCAGCTCGCACTTCTTTCCAACCGGCACCTGAAGTCGGATATCCTCCTCCTTGCCGCCGTCCACGAAGGGAGCATTGATAGCTGTATGGGAAGCAAGAGACATCGGAAGTACCTTTGTATCGTTGTTTGTAAAGCTGATTTTCTGCTCCATTCCCTTGTCGGAGAGAGTGAAAATATACTCAGCAGTAAACTTCACGGGGAGACTTGCAAAGAACTCATCCTTTTCGTCATAGACATAACGTGTTTTTACCCATGCAGAATTCTCGTCCGCACCTGTTTCAACAACTTCATGGATTCTCTTGTGGATAAATCCGTGGATGTGATTGTTGTAAGGAGCCTTTTCATTCACGGGAAGCTGATATACAGCATCGGAAGTTTTCAGAACACCGTCAGCAAAGCGGTTGGGAAGGTAGAGAGTCGGAAGTCCCCATACCTCTGCGGACTGCCTGATTACATCGGCAGGATTCTCCGGATTGAATCGGAAGAACTCGATTCCGTCCTTATCGTTATGGAGTCTGATTACATTTGAGCCGATTTCATACGCAATAAGTGCGGTATATCCGCCTGCCTGAAGCTTCACGCATGAGGTTCCGTTAAAATCAACGATCTGTGCTGAATTAGTCATAATTATACATCCTTTCTGTTATATATTATCTGTCGGTCATATCAAGATACTCACGCATAGGCGAAACAGCCTTATACGCAGGTCTTATAATCTTGTTTGAGTTGATAAGTTCCTCTATTCTGTGTGCCGACCAGCCGGCGATTCTCGAAACAGCGAACAGCGGTGTGAAAAGCTCGTCCGGAATACCAAGCATTCTGTAAACAAAGCCGCTGTAAAAATCAACGTTGGCACACACGCCTTTATAGATTCTGCGTTCCTCAGCGATAACCTCCGGAGCGAGTCTCTCCACAAGCGAATAAAGTTGGAATTCCGCTTCTCTGCCCTTTTCGCAGGAAAGCTGTTCCACAAACTTCTTGAACACCTTCGCTCTCGGATCTGACTCAGAATATACAGCGTGTCCCATGCCGTAAATCAGTCCGGAACGGTCAAAGCCTTCCTTGTTGAGAATCTTGCGGAGGTAGGATTTCACTTCATTTTCGTCAGTCCAGTCACCCACATTTGCCATCATATCATCGAACATCGCTGTAACCTTGATGTTCGCACCGCCATGCTTCGGTCCCTTGAGAGAGCCGAGTGCCGCCGCAATTGACGAGTAGGTATCCGTTCCGGACGAGGACACCACATGAACGGTAAAGGTAGAGTTATTTCCGCCGCCGTGCTCTGCGTGAAGCACAAGTGCAAGGTCAAGGATTCTTGCTTCAAGCTCGGTGTAATTCTTGTTCGGACGGAGCATATACAGCAGATTTTCAGCAATAGACAGCTCCGGATCGGGATCGTGGATGAAAAAGCTTCCGCCCTCTCTGGTATATTTATACGCCTGATAGCCGTATACTGCAAGTACAGGGAACATCGTTATAAGCTCTATGCTCTGCCTGAGAACGTTCGGAATTGATATGTCATTTGCGTTTTCATCGTAGGAATAAAGTGCAAGAACGCTCTTTGCAAGGGTATTCATCATGTTGTCGCTCGGAGCCTTCATGATTACGTCCCTCGTAAACGACGACGGCAGTGAACGGAATTCAGCAAGAAGCTTCCGGAATTCGTCAAGTTCATCTGAGGAGGGCATATTTCCGAAAAGAAGAAGATAAATAGTTTCTTCAAAGCCGAAACGTTTTTCTCTCACGAAGCCTTCAACGATATCCTCAACGTCAATTCCACGGTAATAGAGCTTTCCCTCACCGTGATTCGGCATACCCTCGCCCGTATCAAGAACTTTTATGGTACTTATATTTGTAAGTCCGGCAACAACGCCGCTGCCGTTGATATCACGCAGACCTCTTTTTACATCGTACTGTGTATACAGTGACGGTTCGATTTTATAGCCTTCTATCGAAGCTTCAGCAAGTTTTTTTATTTCGGGAGTTATTTCTGAAAATTTGTATTTCATATCATCTTCCTTTCTTTTTGAACAATTATATTATGATAGATATTAAAATTATAATACATTCTGCCAAATTTGTCAAGGCACCAGCGGTGCCCCCGATTCACGGTATTACTCTGTCCGGCATGGTCAGTAAAAGCTCGCTCGCTTAAACTATTACCTCGGCAGCAACTTTTAAATGCCAGCGGTGCCCCCGATTCACGGTATTACTCTGTCCGGCATGGTCAGTAAAAGCTCGCTCGCTTAAACTATTACCTCGGCAGCAACTTTTAAATGCCAGCGGTGTCCCCGAATCACGTTCCCATGTGCGTTCCGCACATTCCTCTGTACGTTGCTGAACTCGCCATTCGCTCGTGGGAACAAATTTTATGCCGTTCATTTTAACTGCGTGACGCTGCACCCTGTTCCACGTTCCCATGGCAGCGTGACGCTGCACCCTGTTCCACGTTCCCATGGCAGCGTGACGCTGCACCCTGTTCACGTTTCCGTGCGTAAACGCACTCACTCTGTACAAAGCTGCAGTCTGCTATCGCTTACGGCAGAAATACACTGCGGTAGTTTTTTACAAATTCCAGCGGTGTCCCCGAAACACATTTCCGTGCATAAACGCACTCACTCTGTACAAAGCGGCAGTCTGCTATCGCTTACAAGAAAATTTTAATGTGTAATGCGTAATTATAATGCCCCTGACAAGTAAAATTAATTTGGTAAAAGGTCTTGCAAAATCCAGAAAAATCTGTTATTATATATATTATATTGTATACGAAGGAGTGACAACCATTGGAAGCTATTGAATATAAATGTCCCAACTGCGATGCCGACCTGAAATTCGATCCAGAAAGCCAGAAACTCAGCTGTGAATTCTGTCTCAGCAGCTTTACTGAGGATGAACTCAAAAAAATAAATGAAGCTTACGGCGAAACAACTCCTACCGAAGCCGAAATACAGACTCAGAACGAATTTGAGGAGCATACTAATCTATACCACTGTGCAAGCTGCGGAGCACAGATCATGTGTGACGATCAGCAAACCGCACTTTTCTGCTACTACTGCCACAATCCGGTAATTCTCTCCGGAAAGTTGACAGGCGATTACAAACCAAGCAAGCTGATTCCGTTCAAATTCACAAAGGACCGTGCCCTTGAAACGTTCAGAAACTGGGTACAGAAAAAAACCTTCCTCCCCGACGACTTCAAATCAGAACAGCAGCTTGACAAGCTCACCGGACTGTATGTCCCCTTCTGGATTGCAGACTGCAATGTCAAGGCTGATTTCACGGCAGTCGGAAAGAACAACCGTTCATGGACATCCGGCAACTACCGCTACACTGAAACCAAGGAATATAACGTTGTAAGACGTGGAAATATCACAGTAAACGGCATTCCGGCAGACGGCGAAAGCAAGATCGAAGATCTGCTTATGGAATCCATTGAGCCGTTCAATTACGACGAGCTCCAGCCGTTTTCAATGACATATCTCACCGGATTCTTCGCTGATAAGTATGACGTTGACAAGGCACAGGTATTTCCGAGAATAAAAAGCCGTGCTTCTCAGGCTGGAAAAAAGGTTGTCCGTGACAGTATCGGTTCATATTCGTCACTTGCCGTAAGTTCAGAGCAGTACAACATCCTGAAAACCGACTGGGAATACATGATGCTTCCGGTATGGTTCATGACGTATAATTATAATAATAAAATTTACGAATTTGCTATAAACGGTCAGACAGGAAAGCTTGCCGGCACACCTCCGCTTGATAAGGCGAAGCTGCGTATGTTCTGCACAGCGTTAGGAATCGGCATTACTGCCGCAATTTATCTGCTGGGAGGTCTGTTGTTCGGATGAAAAAGAAATTATTTGTTATAATTCCGGTAATTTCGCTGATTCTTGCCGGTCTGGTCGTATACAATCTTGTTCTCAAAAAGCCAAAGAATATCGGCAAGGGATTTGACGGCGATTCAAGCAAGAGCTGTGTAATCGACGATGCCGGAATTTTCGACGATGACGAAGATACACTCGATAAGCTTAACGAACTTGCTGAAGATTACTCAGAAAAGCTTGAAATGAATATTATCGTGTATTTAAACGGAATCTATAAGTATAACGAAAAGAGCACTGAAGACTTCTGTGCCGATTATTACGACGCTAATTGCGGCAAGGACACAGATGGAATCTTATATCTAATGGATCTTTCCGGTGTCAGCTCTCCCCTTGACTGTATATCCACCAGTGGAAAGGCTGTTCTGCTTTATCAGAAGAATCTTGACGCTATTTTCAGCAGTCTTGACAATTATCTTCCCTCCGGCGGTGAAGAAGTTCAACCTGACGAGGCTGAGCGTGCAGTAATAGAATTTTTCCGTCAGATAGAGAAATATGAAAAGAAAAAACCTGGACTTTTCTCTACATATCATGATAAAGTAACCGATAAATACTTCTACTACAAAGGCGGAGAGTTCATTGTTTCGAAGGACAGACCGGCATCGGCCAACCTTCTGGTGCTTCTCATATCGGCGGCAATTGGTACAGTTGCAGCTATAATCACATATTTCAGCATAAAGAAAGCATATAAATTCAAGAACAGCACGAATCCAGGTGTATATGTATCGCACGAGGAAAGCCGTCTTACTGAGCAGTCTGACACATTCATCAGAAGCTACGTCACAAAGCGGAAGATCGAGTCAAACAGCAGCGGCGGCGGTATGCGTTCCGGCGGCGGCGGACGTTCCGGCGGCGGCGGACATGGCGGCGGCTGTCATCGCCGCTGATACCAGCGGTATCCCCGAATCACGTTCCCATGGCAGCGTGACGCTGCACCCTGTTCACGTTTTCGTGCGTAAACGCACTCACTCTGTACAAAGCGGCAGTCTGCTTTCGCATACGATAGAAATCAAAGGCACCAGCGGTGCCCCCGAATCACATTCCTCTGTACGTTGCTGAACTTGCCATTCGCTCGTGGGAACAAATTTTATACCGATCATTTTCACATTATGTGGGACGTCGAGACGCCGTCCCACATAATTCCCGATGAATCATCACGAACGACCAATGGTCGTCCCTACAAATCGTCATCAAAACAATCTTCAATCCGTCGGCGAATGCCGACACCAAAATTACGAATTACGAATTACGCATTAAAAAAACTCCCGAAAAACGGGAGTTTTTTTGTTGTATCAGGAATTCATACCAATTTCAATAGCCTTGAAGTTATTAGGAATAAGCTGAGCCTTTGAAGGAGGAACAACCTTTTCAATAGCCTTTTTCATTGTCTCGAGAGAGAACACGCCTGTTTCCTTGATAACCTTGCCGAGAAGAATGATATTTGAACCGCCCTTGAGAGCGTTATCATCAGCGAGCTGTGAAGAAGCAACAGGGAAAATTTCGATGTCAGTTCTTGAGCAGTCAGCCTCGATAAGAGTGCTGTCATAGAACACCTTTCCGCCGGGCCTTACATCTGCAATAAACTTGTCGAATGAAGGCTGATTCATAGCGATAAGGATATCGGGAGTGAGTACAAGCGGAGAACCGATAGGCTCATCTGAGATACATACGGAACAGTTAGCTGTACCGCCTCTCATTTCCGGACCGTATGAAGGAAGCCATGAAAGTTCCTTGCTGTCCATAAGACCGCAGTATGCAAGAATCTTTCCTGCGAACAGAACGCCCTGTCCGCCGAAGCCTGCGAGAAGAATTTCAGTTGTAGCCATTACTTGTTGCCCTCCTCTGCTGTTGTATCCTTGTATACGCCAAGGGGATAGTAAGGAATCATTTCATCCTGAAGTCTCTTTAACGCCTCAACAGGAGTAAGTCCCCAGTTTGTGGGACAAGTAGAGAGAACCTCAACGATAGAGAAGCCCTTCTTGTTCTTCTGAGTTTCAAAAGCCTTTCTTATAGCCTTTTTAGCCTCACGGATATGAGGAACGCTGTCAACGGCAACACGCTCTGCATATGCTGTTCCTGTAAGAGTTGAAAGCATTTCGCACACTCTTACGGGATATCCGGCAAGCTGAGGGTCACGTCCGAAAGGAGTTGTCTGTGTAACCTGTCCCGGCAGAGTTGTAGGAGCCATCTGACCGCCTGTCATGCCGTAGATAGTATTATTGATGAAGATAACAACGATATTCTCGCCTCTTGTAGCGGAATGAACTGTCTCTGCAGTACCGATAGCAGCAAGATCTCCGTCGCCCTGATATGTAAATACGAACTTATCAGGATTTGTTCTCTTAACGCCGGTAGCAACAGCCGGAGCACGTCCGTGCGGAGCCTCGATCATATCGCAGCCGAAATAATCGTAAGCCATAACGGAACATCCAACGGGACATACGCCGACAGTCTCGCCTTCGATACCCATTTCGTCAAGAACTTCAGCAACCAGTCTGTGAACTATACCGTGAGTACATCCGGGGCAATAGTGGAAAGGCACATCAAGAAGAGCCTTAGGTCTTTCAAATACAACAGCCATTACTCAGCACCTCCGACTTTTTTGATTTCTGCCAGAACCTCGGCAGGAGTAGGAATAACGCCGCCTGTACGTCCGTAGAATTCAACAGGCTTTGAACAGTTGATTGCGAGCTTGATATCGTCGATCATCTGACCCATTGACATTTCAACGCTGAGAAGCTTCTTAGCGTTCTTAGCAGCCTCGTTGAGTTCCTTTTCAGGGAACGGCCAGAGTGTCTTGGGGCGGAAAAGTCCTGCCTTGATACCCTGAGCTCTTGCCTCGTTTACAGCAGATTTTACAACTCTTGCAGTAGCACCGAATGCACAGAGAAGGATATCGCAGTCCTCAGTGAGGTAAAGCTCTGCGTCTGTTTCGTTTTCCTTGATCTGAGCGTATCTTTCAAAGCGGTCAGCAACAGATTTTTCAAGCTCATCGGGCTTGAGGTAGAGTGAGTTGATAATGTGATGAGCTCTCTCTCCCTTGTGACCTGTTGCAGCCCAGCTGCTCTTGTCGTATGCGTCGGGGTTGATTTCGGGGAATGAAACAGGCTCCATCATCTGACCGAGAAGTCCGTCAGCGAGGATCATTGCAGGACATCTGTACTGGTCAGCCTTATCGAACGCCTTAACTACCATATCTACCATTTCCTGAACGGAAGCGGGAGCGAATACCATAAGGTGGAAGTCACCGTGACCGAGAGCCTTTGTAGCCTGCCAGTAGTCAGCCTGAGAAGGCTGGATTCCGCCGAGACCGGGGCCGCCTCTCTGAACGTTGATGATGACAGCCGGAAGATCAGAACCAGCGATGTAAGAGATACCCTCGCTCTTGAGTGAAATTCCGGGAGATGAAGATGATGTCATTGCACGGACGCCGGTTGAAGCAGCTCCGAGAACCATATTGATAGCAGCGATTTCAGACTCAGCCTGAAGAAAAACGCCGCCTGCCTTATTCATGCGCTTTGCCATATAAGCGGCAAGCTCTGTCTGGGGAGTGATCGGGTAACCGAAGAAGCACTTACAGCCTGCACGGATAGCAGCTTCTGCAAGAGCCTCATTGCCCTTCATAAGATTTCTTTCCAAAGCTTTACTTTCCTTTCTGATTATTTTTCGATTACGATAGCACAGTCAGGACACATCATAGCACACATTGCACAGCCGATGCATGCCTCCATATCTGTACACTCAGCGTAGAAATATCCTTTTTTGTTTCGTTTTTCCTTCTGGAGTGAAACAATCTTCTTAGGACAGGCTGTCACACAAAGTCCGCAGCCCTTGCAGCGTTCGGTAATAACAGTCATTTTAGCCAAAATAAACACCACTCTTTCTTACATTGCTCCCCCAACCAACTCTTGAACCTTCTATTTTGCCTGGAGAGCAAAATTCTGCGTCAGAAAGCCTTGCAATACGACAGTATTCCTTCATCTTTCTTCCTTAATTTTTGCTCCCCAGTCTTCATATAATTCTTCAAGAGTTAATTGAGGGAGCAATAATCATAAATCCCACAGCGGCTTTACATATACCTTTACCGGAAAAATATCCCTGATATCCATCAGCTCGCAAAGTTCTTCTGGACAGGTTGTAAAAGCCAGCGGCAGACCTGCGGCAGCAGCTGTCTGTTCTGCAAATTCAGCCGATCTGCCTATAATTTCCGGTGTAGTTTCACAGCCGAGATTCGTATTATTGACAACTGCCGTATGCTTCATACGGGACGCCCTTTCGATCTCGTACATGAGTGAAACTGCTTCTCCGGAGTTTTCCGTAAAGTATCGCCGCTGATTAATCACATAGAGCATATCAAGCTCATCCCCGTAGCTGTTGAGAGCCTCCGCGAATCGTCCGAGAGCAAAAGCTCCTGCGTCATCTCCGCCGACGTCGATAATAAGACATCCCTCGCTTTTTGCGAGCTGTTCGATATCGAACTGGATTGACGGCACATCAAGGTTGCTGTTTGCAAAATCAGGAGCAATAAGCTTTATTCCCATATCTGCGAACATCTCTCTGAAATCTGCCGTTCTGAAATAGGGGTTAACGAGGTCGAGATCAACAACGGTAACTTTTTTTCCTTCCTGTGCGGCTTTTACCGCAAGATTTACGGAAAGATTAGTCTTTCCGCTGCCGTAGTGACCTGTAATTACTGTGATTTTTTTCATATTATCCTCCACGGAAAATGTCTGTACCTATCTATTATATCACCTTTTTATTTAAAATGCAATATTTTATTTACATTTCTATGTGTAAAATAAATATAGGCAATATAGGTTGCAATACCTACATCGCACCGCAGGAAAAATACGTTCATTACGGGCGGATGTAGATAATCGTCCTGCAAACGGCATTCAAAATAATCATTATAAAAAAAATCCGGCTGATGCCGGACTTTTCTATACTGTGCAGAGATTATTCTGCATCAGCGTTCTTTTCGATATAGTTTACGATATCGCCGACTGTCTTGATTTCTTCAACAGCCTCGTCAGGGATTGAGAGGTCAAATTCATCTTCAATAGTAGTGATAAGATCTACAACGTCCAGAGAATCTGCGCCGAGGTCGTCCTGAATGTTAGCTTCCATTGTAACCTCGCCTTCATCAACGCCGAGCTGATCAGCGATAAGATCCTTGAGCTTGTCAAAAACCATGTGTATGCCCTCCTTTATATGAAATATATATCAAGAAACGGAATCATTCAATGAATGCTCCGATCTTTCTAAACTTAGTATAACGTTCTTTCAGCAAAACGTCAATATCTTTTTCACATTTTTTCGGTATTATTTTAGACAAATATTCCTTTATATTTTCCGAGATTTTGTCTAAATCGTTATGTGCACCGCCGAGAGGTTCCTCGATAATTGTTTCCGCAACGCCAAGACGTACCATATCCTCTGCGGTAATCTGCATAATTTCGCTTGCCTCCTGCTCTCTTGAAGCGTCCTTCCAGAGGATGCTTGCAAAGCCTCTTGGCGAGAGAACGGAATACTGTGCATTTTCGAGTATAGCCAGCTCATCGCATACGCCGAGAGCCAATGCTCCGCCGCTTCCGCCCTCACCGAGAACAATGGAGATTACCGGTGTTCTGAGCGTCATGAATTCGGCAATATTTCTTGCGATAGCCTCTCCCATACCTCTTTCCTCTGCCGCAACTCCGCAGAAAGCTCCGGGAGTATCAATGAAGCAGATAACAGGTCTGTGGAATTTTTCCGCCTGTCTTGCAAGTCTGAGAGCCTTTCTGTATCCCTCCGGATGAGGCATTGCAAAGTTGCAGGCTTTATTTTCGTTGATATCCCTGCCCTTTACCTGAGCAATAATTGTTACAGGTCTGCCGTCAAGACGTCCGATGGCTCCGAAAATCGCCTTGTCATCGCCGCAAAGACGATCGCCGTGCATTTCGTAGTAATCGGTAAAAATAAGCGGAAGATAATCCCTTATAGTAGGTCTGCTGACATTATGAACGAGCTGGAGACGTTCCCATGCTGATTTTTTCTCACTCATTGTTCAGACCTCCTTTTTATCGTAGCCGTGGAGCTTCAGCAGATGAGACAGCACGCTTCTCATTTTTCTGCGTTCAACTATCATATCTACAAAGCCCTTTTCAAACATGAACTCAGCCAGCTGAAAGTCCTCCGGCAGTCTCTGTCTGATAGTATTTTCAATAACACGTCTGCCAGCGAAGCCAATAAGTACCTTCGGCTCAGCGATGATTATATCACCGAGTGAAGCAAAGCTTGCCGTAACACCGCCTGTTGTAGGATCAGTCATAACTGTGATGTAAAGTCCGCCCTTATCGCTGTGAAGCTTTACTGCACCTGATGTTTTCGCCATCTGCATGAGAGAAACTATTCCCTCCTGCATACGGGCACCGCCGGACGCCGTGAACATCACAACCGGAAGATTATTTTCTGCGGCATACTCAAACGCACGGGAAATCTTCTCTCCCACAACGCTTCCCATACTGCCCATCATATATCTTGAATCCATGATTCCGACCACGCACGGAGAGCCTTTTATCGTGGCTGTTCCGGTTACAACGGCTTCTGAGATCCCTGTTTTTTCGGCAGATTCCTTCTGCTTCTCCTCATAATCGGGAAAATCAATAGGATTTCCGCTTGTCATACCGCTGTCAAGCTCGCAGAAGCTTTCCTTGTCCACGGTAATCTGTATACGCTCCTGAGCCGACAATCTGCCGTGATAGTTGCACAAGGGACACACTCTGTGAAGCTCCTCGTATCTTATCAGCGGAGATGTCTCCTGACACCTCGGGCATTTGAACATCGGCTTGTAGTCATCTTCACTGTCGTTGAAACGTTTTTTTACTACCTTAAAAAGATCCTCAAACACTGGTTATCTCACCCTCCCGTTATTTTTTCCTGCGTTCATCCATGTATCTGCCAAGGAAACCGATATCATATCTGCCCTGCCTGAAATCAGGATTTTTGATAAGCTCAAGCTGGAAGTCTATATTCGTATCAATACCCTCAACGATAAACTCAGACAATGCCCACTTCATCTTGTTTACTGCGTCCTCTCTGTCGGAGCCGTGAGCAATAAGCTTGCTTATCATGGAATCGTAGTACGGAGTTATCGTGTAGCCCTGATATACTGCTCCGTCGATTCTGATTCCGGGACCGCCGGGCATATAGAGAGCAGTGATTGTTCCGGGAGACGGTCTGAAATCAAGCTCCGGATTTTCCGCATTAATACGGCACTCAATGGCATGACCTCTCAGCTTTATATCCTCCTGCTTCACGCTGAGGGGAAGTCCTGCTGCGACCTCTATCTGAGCCTTTACGAGGTCAAATCCTGTAACTTCCTCTGTGATAGGATGCTCAACCTGAATACGGGTATTCATTTCCATGAAATAGAAGTTACGGTTTTCATCCACGAGGAATTCAATAGTTCCGGCATTGTAGTATCCGCTTTGCTTTGCGGCAGTAACGGCAGCCTCTCCCATTTTCTTACGGAGAACCTCATCCACAATAGGGCTGGGACACTCCTCCAGCACCTTCTGGTTACGTCTCTGCATGGAGCAGTCACGTTCTCCGAGATAGATGTAGTTTCCCATTTTATCCGCCATTATCTGGATTTCGATATGGTGAGGATTTATAAGGAATTTTTCAATATAAACTGCGTCGTCGCCGAAGAAATTCTTTGCCTCCTGCTGAGCCGCAGTCATCTGTTCCCTGAGCTGTTCGGGAGAATCAACACGTCTGATACCTCGTCCGCCGCCGCCGGCAGAAGCCTTTACAAGCACGGGATATCCAGCTTTTTCAGCAATTTCAGCAGCCTCCTCGTATGAGGAAACAGCTCCGTCAGAGCCAGGAATAACTGAAACTCCGGCAGTCTTCATTGTCTCCTTGGCAGCCGCCTTGTCGCCGAGCATTTCGATAGCCTCGTAGGAAGGTCCTATAAAGGTGATTCCGTTTTTTTCGCAGAGACGTGCGAATTCTGCGTTCTCCGAAAGAAATCCGAAGCCGGGATGTATAGCGTCTGCACCGACATTCAGTGCCGCCTGAATGACAGCGTTCATATTCAGATAGCTGTCCTTTGTAGGCGGAGGTCCTATGCAGACTGCCTCATCGGCTATCTGTGCGTGGAGAGAGCTTGTATCAGCTGTGGAATAAATCGCTGCACAGCGTACGCCGAGTTCACGGCAGGCTCTTATGATACGGACGGCTATTTCGCCTCTGTTGGCGATCAGTACTTTTTTAAACATTTATATATCACTCCGATTTGCTGTCTGTTACCACAAAGGTTATCTCGCAGGAAACTGCTTTCTCTCCGCCGACCGACGCAAGAGCCTTTCCTGTTCCTATGGGACCTCTCTGGCGGATTATCTCAACCTCAAGATCAAGGACGTCGCCCGGAACTACCTGACGGCGGAACTTAGCCTTGTCGATGCCCCCGAAAAGGCCGATTTTCCCTTTGAATTCAGGCTTTGAGAGCATACATACAGCTCCTGCCTGAGCAAGCATCTCAACCATGAGAACTCCGGGAGTAACGGGGTAGTCAGGGAAATGTCCCTTAAACCAGAAATCATCTTCCTTTATGTATTTTCTTGCCTTTACCTTCACACCTACTTCCATTTCAACGATTTCATCGATAAGGAGAAACGGATCACGGTGCGGAATAATTTCCATTATCTGTTCTCTGTTCATTAAAACGTCTGACATTCCGGTGCCTCCTCAGTGATATTACTCTATGATCATAAGCGGCTGATCGTATTCAACAGCCTGACCGTTAGCAACGAGAATCTTCTTTACCTTGCCGTCATATTCGGATTTAATCTCGTTCATCAGCTTCATAGACTCAATAATCATAATTACATCGCCCTTTTTCACGCTGTCGCCGACCTTTACAAAAGGCGGCTTCTCAGGTGAAGGAGCTGCATAGAAGGTTCCCACGATAGGAGATTTCACTACATTTCCGGAAAGCTCTGCCTGTACCGGTGCCGGAGCAGCCTCAGCCACCGATGCCGGAGCTGCTGCCTGCTGCGTCGGTGCCATGAAAGGCATTGCCATTGCCGGAGGAGGAGGACACTTCTTGCCCTTGACAGTAATTTTTCTGTCACCGTCCTCGATAGTTATTTCAGAAAGCTCGTTTGCAGAAACAAGCTTTGCGAGCTTTTCAATAGTTTCAAGTTCAAACTGATCGTAAATCTTATCCATAGCAGCTTCTCCTTAGTCTTTGATTTTCTTGAAGCAGAGAGTTCCGTTATGACCGCCGAATCCCAGTGAATTGGACAGAGCAACGTTTACCTCCTGCTGAATATTAGCTTCAGTGCAGTAATCAAGATCGCATTCCTCATCGGGAACCTCATATCCGACTGTCTTGTGGATGAAGCCCTCCTCAATTGTCTTTGCACAGACAACAGCCTCGACTGCTCCTGCCGCACCAAGAAGGTGACCTATCATTGACTTTGTAGAATTTATCTTCACGTTTGCGGCTTCATCACCGAATGCAAGCTTGATCGCTGCTGTTTCGTACTTGTCGTTAAGACCTGTTGATGTACCATGAGCGTTGATATAATCAACCTCTGCCGGAGAAACTCCAGCCTCCTGCATTGCAAGAGTCATTCCCATTCCGGCAGCCTCGCCTGATGGCATCGGAGAAGTCATGTGGTACCCGTCATCGGTAGCACCATAGCCGGCAAGCTCGCAGTATATCTTTGCTCCTCTTGCCTTTGCGTGCTCGTATTCCTCAAGGATAAGCATACCGCTTCCCTCGCCGAGAACAAATCCGCTTCTCTCCTTGTCAAACGGAATTGACGCACGCATGAGGTCGTCAGATCTTGTAAGTGCCTTCATGTTGTTGAAGCCGCCGTATGTGAATTCAGCCTTGGAGCTTTCAGTTCCGCCGGCAATGCAGACATCGAGATAACCGTCCTTGACCTTGCGGAAAGCTTCGCCGAGAGCATGAGTTCCGGAAGCACAGGCAGACGCAACAGAGAAATTCGCACCTCTGAAGCCTGTTTTCATAGCGATTGTTCCAGCAGCCATATTTGCTATCATCATCGGAACGTAGAAAACGGAAACTCTACCGGGACCCTTTTCAAGATACTTTTCGTATTCTGAAAGTGTGAAGTCAATACCGCCGATTCCACATCCAACAAGAACTCCTGCCCTGTAAGGATCAATATCGCTGAAATCGGAGCCTGCGTCCTCAAGTGCCTCATGTGCGGCAACAACAGCGTACTTTGTGAATGTATCCATGCGTCGTGCTTCTTTTTTATCAAAACAACCCTTTGTTTCGTAGTATGCTGTTTCATCGAAATCCCTTACAAGTCCGGACAGCTTTACGCCTGTACGTTCTGTATCAAAATGGTCTATGGGAGAGTATCCGATTTTATTTTCCTTAATGCCATCCCAGAATTTTTCAACTCCGGTTCCCAGAGGTGTAACTGCTCCGAGACCTGTTATAACAACTCTTCTGCTCATAATTTTTCCTTTCTAAATATATTCAGACTGATTCGGCTTTACATCGAAATTCCGCCTGAAACCTCAATAACCTGTCCTGTAACGTAGGATGAATCCTCAGATACAAGAAAGGAAACAACACCGGCTATTTCCTCCGGCTTGCCGTAGCGTTTAAGTGCCACGTTGTCAAGAAGCTTTGTCTTTACCTCATCGGAAAGAGCCTCTGTCATGGGTGTATTGATGAATCCTGGTGCAACAGCGTTGCAGGTGATATTTTTTCTGCCGTATTCTTTGGCTATTGTCTTTGTCATGCCTATGATAGCCGCCTTTGAAGCGGAATAGTTGACCTGTCCGGGATTTCCGTACAGTCCTGCAACGGAAGTAATATTGACAATTCTGCCGTGCTTCTGCTTCATCATGACGGGACACACATTTTTCAGCATATTGAAGATGCTTTTCTGATTTACGGCAATAACTGCGTCGTAATCCTCCTCGGTCATTCTCGCAAGGAGCTTGTCGATTGTGATTCCGGCATTATTCACGAGAGCGTCAATACTGCCGAGTTGTTCTTTGACAGCCTTCACCATTTCCTCGCAGTCTGCCATTTTTGAGACATCTGCCGCACAGCATACAGCTCTTACGCCGAAAGCCTTACATTCCTCCGCAACAGCAAGAGCCTTTTCCTTACTGCTCTCCTTCGGGGAATGATTTATTGCAACATCGAAGCCATCCTTTGCCAGTCTCTTTGCTATGGCGGCACCTATTCCCTGTGATGCGCCTGTTATGAGTGCTACTGCCATATTTTAACCTCCGTATATATTTATGCGATTAATTGTCATATTCAAATACAAGATCATATTCAGGAGCTGAACTCCAATTTCCAGCCGCCTCAACGGGAATCTGTCCCACGAAACGCCAGCCCTGTGAAGCCATTTCCGTGATAACAGTTCTGTGGTCACGATAGCCGTCCTCTTTTGAGGTAACATATCCGCCCTTTGTCATCTTGTATTTCATTCGTACAAATTCATATCTTTTCATGATAACTTCCCTTCCATAACATTTCAACGGGATGCCGTCCCTTACATCGTTATCTGTTAAGAAGCTTCTCAGCCTGTGACATCATTTCCTCGATAATGTCCTTACACGGCTTGACATCGTTTACCATGCCTGCAATAAGTCCGCAGAGGAAAGAGCCTTCCTCAACGTTTCCGTCCTGAACAGCCTTTCTCAGAGAGCCGAGTGTAACTTCCTCAAACTGTTCGGGAGTAAGTGAGCCGTCTTTTTCGCCGTTTGCAAGCATTTTGGAGAACTTGGTCTTTATATTTCTGCACGGATGACCTGTATATCTTCCTGTAACAACGTTATCCGTATCCTTTGCCTTTACGACAAGCTCCTTGAAGGTCGGGTGAATCTGACATTCCTCAGATGCAAGGAAGCGTGTGCCTATCTGCACGCCCTCTGCTCCGAGCATGAACGAAGCTGCAACACCTCGTCCGTCAGCGATTCCTCCGGCTGCGATAACGGGAATTTCAAGAGCGTCAACCACCTGAGGAACAAGACACATTGTAGTATTCTCGCCGATGTGACCGCCTGATTCAGTACCCTCAGCAACAACAGCGTCAGCGCCGGCTTTTTCCATTCTCTTGGCAAGAGCAACGGACGGAATTACCGGAATAACCTTGATTCCGGCTTCCTTCCATGCGGGAATATACTTTCCGGGATTTCCTGCTCCTGTTGTGACAACGGCAACCTTTTCATCAATGCAGAGCTGTGCAAGATCCTCTGCGTTGGGACTCATAAGCATGATATTAACGCCGAAGGGCTTATCTGTTTTTTCCTTGCAGAGTCTTATCTGCTCTCTGAGGTAGTCGATCGGTGCAGAGCCGCCTGCGATAAGACCTACTCCTCCTGCGTTTGAAACGGCTGCAGCGAGCGTATTCTCGGCAACCCATGCCATACCGCCCTGAATCAGGGGATATTTACAGCCAAGTAATTCTGTGATTCTTGTTTTCATATTTTTTACTCCTTTATGGGCATCTCTAAAAACCCCTTTTGAGAAAAAGCAGCTATGTACGACATCTACTGCGTCAACCTCCCTTGGAGTGCGACAGCACGCCTTCGGAAGGTTTCCTTGTAGTTGCCGCACCTATCTGTTTTTTCTTTAACCAAATGGGTTTTTAGAGGTGCCCTTATTTCAGTGCAGAAGCTTCACAGGGAAACTCCCGCATGAATGTCGTTATCAGTATTCAAGGATAATTCCGCCATAGGTAAGACCGGCTCCGAATCCTATGAGAGCAAGCTTCTGACCTCGTTTTATGAGTCCTTTTTCTATGCCCTCATTAAGTGCAAGCGGAATCGAAGCACTTGACGTATTTCCGAAGTGATCGAGAGTGAGGATGAATTTATCCATGGACACTCCGAGCTTCTTTGCGGCTGTTTCTATTATTCTCACATTTGCCTGATGCGGAACAAACCAGTCAATATCATCCTTTGTCACGCCGGCTTTTGAAGCCGCAAGCTCAAACGCAGCCGGAAGTGCCTGTACAGCAAATTTATATACAGCCTTGCCGTCCTGATAGAGCAAATGCTTCGGCTTTTCTGGGAATCCGTCACTGAAGTCTGATTCCTGCATCACCTCAGGTGCAGGAGCGAGATTTCTTGTAAAAAGAACTCTTGCACCGCTTCCGTCCGAGCCGAGAGCACACGAGTACATCTTATCGCTGCGTTCCACAACAGCTGCTGCCGCACCGTCTCCGAAGAGAATGCAGGTCTGTCTGTCGGTGAAGTCGCAGAAGCGTGATATAGCTTCGCTTGAAATCACAAGGACATATTTCAGGGAATCGTCTGTGTAAAGGAATCTTCTTGCCGTATCAAGAGCGTACACAAAGCCTGTGCAGGCTGCTCCGAGATCGAATGCCGCTGCATTTACCGCACCGATCTCATTCTGGACGATACTTGCCATACTGGGAGTAAGGAAATCCGACGTAACGGTAGTGAAGATTACAAGTCCTATTTCAGAGGGAGCAATTCCTGCCCTTTCAATAGCTGACAGAGCGGCTTCTTTTCCCATATACCATACAGGCTCCCAGCCTGCCATACGCCTTTCGGTAATACCTGTTCTTGTACGGATCCACTCATCGTTAGTATCCACGAATTTTTTGAAGTCATCATTGACAAGCGTCTGCTCAGGCAGATAATTGCCCATGCCCAGAATGTTGATTCCCATTAAAAATACTCCTTTGGACGAAAAATTTATTATAATACTGTTGTCAAACCAGAAATTTTATGTTATATTATTGATAAGGGGGTATTCAAAAATCCCCTTGAAATATTCTCAGTCACTTTACATTGTAAATCATTTCCAGATTTTTTGCAATATTTTATTTATTGTTAAAGAAAATATCATTACTTTACACAAATCTGAATCCACATAATTGTTCAATTTGACTACCGATTTGTGTAAAATGCACAGAAAGGACGTATGACAATATGACAATATCACTATTCGCCGGGCAAGGTTCTCAGTACGAGGGCATGGGCAGAGACATCGCAGAGGCATTTCCCGCAGCCGCTGAAATCTATGATACAGGCTCGGAAATCCTCGGAACAGACCTCAGGGAACTCTGCTTCAACGCTCCTATCGAGGAACTATCACGCACCGCCAACGCTCAGCCGGCTATCATGACCACCTCTATCGTATGCCTGACAGCAGCCCTCTCAAAGGGATACAAGTTCGATGGTGTTGCAGGACATTCCCTCGGCGAATATGCCGCAATGTACGCTTCCGGAATGATATCCCTTGAGGACGCATTCCGCCTTATAAAGGCAAGAGCCGCAGCTATGGAATCTGCCGCATCCGAACACAAGGGTGCAATGGCGGCAATCCTTAAGCTTGCTCCCGAAAAGGTAGAGGAAATTTGCAGCAGCGCAAAAAATTACGTTGCCGCTGTAAACTACAACTCCCCTGTTCAGACAGTTATTGCCGGAACTCCCGAGGGTGTCGCCGAGGTAACAGAAATATTTAAGGAAATGAAGGCAAGAGTCGCTCCCCTTAACGTTGCCGGAGCCTTCCACTCAAAGCTTATGCAGTCTGCGGCCGATACTTTCTACGAGACTGCAAAAGCCATTACCTTCAAGGCTCCACAGGTGAAATATTATTCAAACGTTACCGGCGGCGAGCTGACAGAGCTTCCGGATATGGCTGAGCTTCTTGCAAAGCACATAGTATCGCCTGTACGCTTCACATCAGAGCTTTCCGCAATGAGCGAAGCCGGTGCTGATAAATTCGCTGAATTCGGTCCCGGAAAAACTCTCACCGGACTTGTCAAAAAGACTCTCTCCGGCGTTTCCGCATTTAATATTGAAAACCTCGCCACTCTCGAAGGAGCTGATATCTATGAATAAATTCGCTCTTACAGGACACCCCCTCGGACACTCGATGTCTCCGCTTATCCACGACAGACTTTTTTCCCTCAGCGGCTTTGAAGCTGAGCCGTATCAGCTTGTTGATATCACTCCGGAGGATATTCCGTCAAGCCGTTCCGTTTTTGAGGAATTCCTCGGAATGAACGTGACTATCCCACACAAGCAGGCTGTTATTCCGCTTATGGACGAGCTTGGAGACAGCGCTAAGCGGTACGGCTCCGTCAACTGTATTAAAAATGACGGCGGACATCTTACCGGCTACAACACCGACTGCGACGGTTTCCTGCGTTCAGTGGAGCTTCTTCCCATCACCGGAAATGTCGTGGTTCTCGGCTGCGGCGGTGTGGGACGCATGATGGCTATCGAAACAGCTCTCCACGGTGGAACTCTCACTCTTGCCGTTCTTCCGCAGGATGTAAAGAAGGCACAGATACTCATGGCTGAGATAATGGAAAAATGCAGCGGAGCTTCCGTGAAGATAGCTGATATTTCCACGCTCGACGGAAGCTTCGATCTCCTTGTAAATGCTACTCCCGTTGGAATGTTCCCAAAAACTGATGCCTGTGCCGTAAGCGACAAGGTTATCGAAAACTGCCTGTGCTTCTTCGACGCTGTATACAATCCTACTGAAACCCTGCTTATGAAAAAAGCAAGAACTCTCGGAAAAACAGCAGTCGGCGGAGCTTCAATGCTCGTTTATCAGGCTGTAAGAGCTCACGAAATATGGTACGGCGGCAGCTTCTCCGCTGAGGATGTCTCAGAGATAATCCTTGAAGTCGAAAACGAAGTCAATAAAATGAACAAAATCTGAGGAGTAAAATTATGACAGTATTTCTTTGCGGCTTTATGGGATGCGGCAAATCCACATCCGGTAAGCTTGCGGCAAAAAAACTCGGCTGCGGCTTCTGCGATACAGATGATCTTATCGTCCGCACCCTTGATATGCCCATCCCCGATATCTTTGAAAAAAAAGGCGAACCCTTCTTCCGGAAAACAGAAGCAGAAATCGTGAAATCACTCTGCGGAAAGACTATCGTTGCAGCGTGCGGCGGTGGAGCAATGCTCAATCCCGATACAGCTAAGGCTGCCCGTGACGCAGGTGCGGCGATAATCTTCCTTGATGTTCCATTCGATATCTGCTATGAACGCATAAGCGGCGACACAAATCGCCCGATTGTGGCAAAATCCACCAGAGAGGAGCTTCAGGCTCTTTACGACAGCCGCCGGAGCGTTTACCTCAGTCACTCAACAGTAAGAATTGACTGCGGAAATTCAAGTCCCATTGAAACGGCTGAAAAAATCGCAGCATCCGTGTTCTGATAAGGAGTAAAATTATGCTTATTTACAACGCTGAAATCTATACCATGGATTCAGCCGGTATAATTCCGACCGGCTGGCTCAGGACGGAAAACAGCAAAATAAAGGAAATTGGTACCGGAATTCCTGAAAATATACCCGACGACAGCATTGACGCCCAAGGTGGAATGCTTCTCCCCGGCTTTATAGACGCTCATACCCACCTCGGAATTATTGAGGACGGTATTGACTTCGAGGGCGACGACTGCAACGAATCCACCGATCCCTTCTCTCCGCAGATGAGAGCTATCGACGGAATAAATCCCTTCGACCGCTGCTTTGAGGAAGCAAGAATGAGAGGTATAACCTCAGCCGCTTCAAGTCCCGGAAGTGCCAATCCCTGCGGAGGAGAAATCTGTGCCGTAAAAACTAATGGTCGGCGTATTGACGATATGCTCATCAAGCAGTGCGGCATCAAATTTGCTATGGGCGAAAACCCAAAAAACGTCTACAACGGCAAGGATGAGGCTCCCATAACAAGAATGGCTGTCGCCGCTGTAATCCGTGAGGGACTTTACAAGGCTCGGCGGTATGTCCATGATATGGACAGCTACTATTCTGACGGTGAAAATTACGATCCGCCTGAATACGACATAAAATGTGAGGCTCTCATGCCCCTTCTTGAACGCAAGATGAAGGCTTTCTTCCACTGTCACCGTGCGGACGATATCTGCACCGCCATGAGAATTGCCCACGAATTTTCAATTGATCCCGTTATCATTCACGGTACGGAAGGCTATAAAATCGCTGACATCCTCGCTGAGGAAGAAGTTCCCGTAATCTGCGGTCCTCTTATCTGCGACCGCTGCAAGCCTGAAATGAAGGGACTGGAGCTTAAAAATACCGCTGTACTCCACGAAAACGGCGTGAAAACTGCAATCTGCACCGATCATACTGTTATTCCGATACAGTATCTTCCGCTGTCTGCTCAGGCAGCTGTAAAGGGCGGTCTGGAACTCTCCGAGGCTCTCAGGACGCTCACCGTGAATCCTGCTGAAATCCTCGGGATCGACGATATAACCGGAACTCTCGCCGCAGGAAAAGACGCTGATCTCCAGCTCTACGCAAAGGGACAGAATCCTCTTGACCTTATGTCTGAACCGCTTCTCGTCATGATAAGCGGCGAAATCTGCCGAAAGGATATCTGATATGAAAAAGCTTTTATCTGTTGTTTTCTCTGCCGTGATATCCGTATCATGTCTGCCTGTTTCCACCGTCCTTGCTCAGGAGGATGTCCCCCATAATGGAATCTACCTGACTTACGACGTCGTTGACGGAAGTGCCTGCATAACCGGATTCAAGGGAAATGACGCAATTCTGATGATTCCTGCTGAAATAGACGGATACAAGGTGACTGCCATCGCTGACAACACCTTCATGGGTATTGAGGAGCTTACTGCCGTTATAATTCCCGACAGCGTAGTATCTGTCGGAGACAAGGCTTTTTCTGCGTGTCCCTCGCTCACAACCGTAACTCTCGGAAGCGGAATCAACAACATAGGAAGCATGGCTTTCTCCGCCTGTCCTGCACTCCAGTCGTTCTATGTGAACAAAAATAACAAGAGCTTCTCCGTCAAATCAAACTCCCTGTTCGAGGGAACTGAGCTTGTCACCTATGCCGGAGGAAAGAACGCTGAAATCCCCGTCGGAACAACATCAGTCCGCAAGGGAGCTTTCATGGGAAAAACAAATATCGTTTCAATAGACTTCCCGAACAGCGGTCTTGAAAGTCTCGGCGATTACACCTTCTCCGGCTGTATATCGCTGGAAAAGGCAAGCATCCCCACCTCTGTCACCTATACCGGTGCCGGATGCTTCACAAGCTGTTACAGCCTTAAGGAAGTGAATTTCAGCATTAACTGCAAATCAATAGAAAAGGATACCTTCCGTGGATGCACCTCTCTTTTCAATGTCAATATACCGTCTGCTGTGACCTCAATCGGTGATTCTGCATTTCTCGGCTGCGGAGAGCTTTCCGGTATGTACATTCCGCCCACAGTAAAGGAAATCGGTGCTGACGCTGTCGGAAAGACATACAACATCAGAACCGGTGCCGTTGAGACAATATCCGGCTTCACGCTTCACACGAAAAAGGACTCCCCCGCCGATAAGTACGCAGAAGCCGAAAAAATCCCTGCAAAGGAATTCATGATCGGCGATGTCAACGACAACGGCATGATTGAGGGAAGCGATGCAACTATGGCTCTGCGTATGTATACATTCCAGTCCGGTGACACGATTTCGGAATTCAATGCCTATCAAAGAGCCGCCGCAGACTGGAACAACGACGATATCATAACAGGCTCTGACGCAACCCTGATTCTGCATGAATACACATATCTTCAATCAGGTATACCAGAAGTATAATAAACCGTTTATTTCTACAAAAGCCGTCCAAAATCAACAGCTAAATTTTATGCCGGCATTTTCAGACAACACTTGACACATAATAAAAAAAATGATATGATTAAAGATAATAATTTTTGAAATAATGAACCGTTCAGCAGCGTTTTTCTGGATGGTTCTTATATGCAATGTAAGGAGGATTTTTTATGCTGACAGATATCAACAGCAAATTTCAGAAGGAGGGACTGACATTTGACGATGTTCTGCTTATCCCCGCTGAATCAAACGTTACCCCCAACATGATCAGACTGGAGACTCAGCTCACAAAAACTATAACGCTCAACACTCCGATCATGACAGCCGCTATGGATACTGTTACTGATTCACGCATGGCTATCGCTATCGCCCGTGAAGGCGGAATCGGAATTATCCACAAAAACATGAATATCGAACAGCAGGCAGAGGAAGTCGATAAGGTAAAGCGTTCCGAAAACGGCGTTATCGTAAATCCGTTCTCCCTTACTGAGGATCATATCGTTGCTGACGCAAACGAACTCATGGGCAAATACAAGATCTCCGGCGTGCCGATCGTTGATTCAAATAACAAGCTTGTGGGAATAATCACTAACAGAGATATGCGTTTCCTCACTGATTTCAGTGCGAAGATCTCCGAGGTTATGACCAAGGACAACCTTATCACTGCCCCCGTAGGAACAACTCTTACCGAAGCTCAGGAAATCCTCCGTGCCCACAAGATTGAAAAGCTTCCTATCGTTGACGAAGCCGGCTATCTTAAGGGACTTATCACCATAAAGGATATCGAAAAATCCGTTCAGTATCCTAACTCCGCCCGTGACAGCAAGGGCAGACTCCTCTGCGGTGCCGCTATCGGCGTAACTGCAAACGTTCTCGACAGAGCCAAGGCTCTTATCGACGCTCAGGTTGACGTTCTTGTTCTCGACTCTGCTCACGGTCACAGCGAAAATATCATCAAATGCGTGAAAATGGTCAAGGAAGCATTTCCGGAGATTCCCGTTATTGCCGGAAATATCGCTACTGCTGAGGCGGCTGAAGCTCTTATCGCTGCCGGTGCAGACTGCGTAAAGGTTGGTATCGGTCCCGGCTCTATCTGTACAACCCGCGTTGTTGCAGGCATTGGTGTTCCGCAGGTAACTGCTGTCTATGACGTAGCCTGCGTTGCACAGAAATACGGAATTCCTGTTATTGCTGACGGCGGAATCAAGTACTCCGGTGATATCGTTAAGGCTCTCGCTGCTGGTGCTAACGTTGTAATGCTCGGCTCTCTCCTTGCAGGATGTGCAGAGGCTCCCGGTGAAACTGAAATCTATCAAGGACGTCAGTTCAAGGTTTACAGAGGCATGGGAAGTCTCGGTGCTATGGCTAACGGCTCCACTGACAGATATTTCCAGGAGGGTGCAAAGAAGCTTGTTCCCGAGGGCGTTGAGGGACGTGTCCCCTTCAAGGGTGTAGTTGCTGATACAATCTTCCAGCTTGTCGGCGGAATCCGTGCAGGTATGGGTTACTGCGGATGTGCAGATATCCCCACACTCCACGAAAAGGCTAAGTTCATCCGCATAACAGGTGCAGGTCTTAAGGAAAGCCACCCCCACGATATCTACATCACAAAGGAAGCACCTAACTATTCAACTCAGGTGTGATATAACAACGATTATCTGCGGGCGAACTTTGTTCGCCCCTGTATCGTTTATCATCTATTTGCAGGGTCACGGCGTGCCGTGTCCATTCTGCAATATGCTATTTTTACAGGCTGAACTCCTGTCTCACAGGATTCATATAAAATTTATTGCTCCCCAAGCTTCATATAATTTTTCAAGAGTTAGTGGGAGGAGCAACATATGAAAGGGATTTTTTATCATGAAAAAATTTTTATCTGCACTCACAGCACTGCTCTGCGTTTCTGCTGTATTCACAGGCTGCGGAAAAGACAGCAGCAAGGATGCAGCTTCCGACAAGAAGTCCGGAAAATCTGTTGAAGAAGAACTCAAGGACGTCGTTGAGGATTTAGTTGACGCCGCCACTGACAAGGACATCGAAAAAATCGTCAACTACATGATGCCCGACGACCTTTCCAAGGATATAATGGATATTTTCGGCGACGATCTCAACGCTCTTATTGAAGAAGAGGATATTGATGTTTCCGAAGCTGCACCGGATGCAGAGATTGTAAGCGTTAAAAAGACCAAGGATATGGACGAGGATTATGTCTACATCCTTGAAAAGGTTTTCTCACTCGCAGAATCTGTTACAGATTATATGAAGGAAAACGATATGACCATTGATGATCTCTACGAAATGGACGACGAGGAAATTATGGAAACTCCCTTCGGAGAGCTCATTGACCTAATAGAGGACAGCGGTGCTGACTTTGAATCCGCTGAAGATCTTGTTGATTCCGGAATTCTTGACGCAATCAAGACAACAGTGACAATCGAGGACTTCTGTTTAGCTGAGGTTACTATGAAGGCTGACGGCGAAGAAGATTCCATGGAGCTTCCTTTCTACAACATCAAGGGCGAGGGCTGGAACTGCGAAATGATTCTTTATCCCTCAATGCTCGGATATGTGAAGAAGTCAAAGGATACGGCAGCCAATTCTTCTGCAAGATCTCTGTATAATGCCGCAAATTCCGCACTTACAGAAATGGATGCAGAAGGTCGTGATCTCAGTGGATACTTCATTATCTGTTCTGACGAAAGTCTCAACTACATGGGAAGCAGTGTATTTAATACAGATCATTTCCTTGACGCAACAGAAGCATACTTTGAAGATATCAATGAGTTTGACTACTTTATGGTTTTAGAAAACGGCTGGTGTTCCTATATTGCCTGTCAGGAAAAGGACAGCGACTCACCTGTCGGAACATACCCGTCTGAAGAAATCCCATCCTCATTTGACAATGACTATCTTGAAACAGAGTATATGGACGAGGACGCAGAATACACACTTCAGGAACTTTACGATATTGCAAAGGAACTTATAGGCTAAAAGCAAACGGCGGTCGCATTGACCGCCGTTTTTGTTGTATATACGGATTAATAACCGTTTGTAGGAACGACCATTGGTCGTCCGCATAATATCCAATGAAATACAACGGGCGGACACATGGATCCGCCCCTACAAATTATCATCAGGTATTTCTATCGTATGCGATAGCAGACTTTCACTCCGTACAGAGTGAGTGCGAAGCACGGAAACGTGAACTGGGTGCAGCGTCACGCTGCCGGGGGCACCGCTGGTGCCGGGTGCAGCGTCACGCTGCCTGCCGAGGTAATAGTTTAAGCGAGCGAGCTTTTATTGACCATGCCGCACAGAGGAATGTGCGTCAGCACATGGGAACGTGTTTCGGGGGCACCGCTGGTGCCGGGTGCCTTATTCTGGCTGATCTATGATAACGTTTTCCATCACATAACTCTGACCGTTTATAGTATACACAATAACATAAACGAAATCGCCCGATCTGTTACGCAGAACTCCAGAAGATTTTGATTCGGAATTGTAATAGATCTCCATAACAACAGTTTTTCTGCTTGTAATCTGAGCAGACGGATCTGTTGCCATAACTATATCATCATAATAATCATATGGCATACCGGAATAAAGTCCGCCGGCAACGAAATAGTTGAAGCTGTAATCTTCACCTATAAAATCCTTGAAGTATCTGTATGTATTGTCGATAAATCCGTCCACACTCGGAGCCCGTCCATTTGTTACAATAAAATTCTCCATACCGTCATACATGGCGGATTTTACCATTTCCTGATTATTTTCCGATATGCCGTAGAGATATCTTGCAACAGCGATTGCTTCCTGTTCGCTGATATTTTCCTCAACGTATTCCATTTTTATCGGAATTCCGCTAACTGTCGGCGTAAGAAGCACAACTGTTGCCGGCATATCCTCCGGAGCAACATTTGCGTTATCGTCAATATCTCCGACCATGTTTTTATGATTGTGTTCTTCAGAGGAAGAATCCTTTTTTCCGCACGAAACCGTACTAATCAGTATGGCAGAAGTCAACACAAGTGCCGAAATCTTCGTAAGAAAATTCTTTTTCATATTCGTTTCTCCTTAACCGAATGTGTAGTATTTACCATCTTTTTCAGCAAAAAGTATATAGAAACTGCTTACAAGAAGCGACTCATTGCCGTCTGTATCCTTTGCCATAACACTGAAAGTCATGTAGCGCAGATTATCGGCTTCCGCCTTTACAGATGACTTGTAGTCATTGCCGAAAAATTCGTTCAGATTATCAAGAAACTCATCTGCTCCGACTTCCTCAGACTCAATTTCGAGAGGAGGCTCGACCTTGATTCTTGTAATTTCAAAGCTTCCGCCCATATTTTCGTTAAGACTGTCGCACTGAGACTGGAAGGATTTATCAAGACCGTAGCCGTAATCAGCCTGAAGCTTCTTTTCCATAGTATCTATATAGCTTGGAAAGATATAATTTTTATATTCGTTGAAATCGCCATTCTGAAAGCTGAGGAAATAGCTTTCAAGAGTGGAAACAAGCTCCTTGGGATACTCAGCGTCCTCGTAGTAGAGCTTTATGCCCTTTTCGCTGATTCGGTACGCACCGAGTTCGTATTCCTGAGTGCCTTCATCGGGATATATAAGCTCGCCTGTACCGGCAGACTGGGTAGTTTCGGTCACGGAGCTGTCTTTCACCTCGTCTGAGGATGAGCTGTCTTTTTTCTTACCGCAGCCAGCAAAAGAGCCGGTGCAGAGTACTGCTGATAACATCAGTGAAAGTATTGCAGATTTTTTCATAATATCGCCTCCTTATATTATTTTACACCAAATTTGTGATAATTGCAAGAGGAAACAGTGAAATTAATTCTGCCGTATACGATAGCATAACGTAAAATATCCGATAAAATATAAAGGGCGAACACATAGGTTCGCCCGTATTATTAGCTGACAGCTGTATCAGCTAAAAAATATCTTTTTTACGTTTGATATGTCGGCGTACAAGTACGAATACCATAATAAGCACGCAGACAACAAGGAACACCGGCACAAACCATGTATTAGCCGTTTCGGACTTCATTTCCGTCCAGAGCTGGCTCATCATTTCGTTTGCGTCATCGGAAAGGTTGACGAAAACGGTAGTCTTATTGGCGATGAATTCGCTGTCCGGATAGGAGATAGGATCGTTCTGAACTTCCTCATCAAGCATATCAAAAGCGGCACTATGCGGAGTAGAGTAGCAGATATAGTCGATATTTGCAAAAGCGATATCAGGCTCACACATGAAATTTATGTACATTTCTGCGGCTTCCTTCTGCTTTGCAGAGGAAGGAATACACATAGCGTCCACGAAGAGGTTGGTTCCGCTTTTGGGAACTGCAAAGTCAAGATCCTCGTTATCCTCAAGGATTGTCAGAGCGTCGCCGGCATAATACGGAGCAAGCAGAGCTTCTCCGGCAGCCATTTTATCGAAAACCTCATCCATGACGTAAGCCTGCACGACATCCTTCTGCTCGCGGAGCTTTTCGGCTGCCGCTTTGAGTTCTGCCGGATCTTCGGTATTAAGGGAATATCCGAGCATTATTTCAGCGATCGCGAATGCGTCACGGGGGTTATCGAACATCAGTATCTGATCCTTGTATTCCTCGTTCCAGAGGATATCCCAGTCGATTTCCTCACGGGGGATATCAATTTCCTCAGCGTTGTAGATAATACCGACTGTTCCCCATGTGTAAGGCACGGAGTAGGCATTTTCGGGATCGTAGGCAAGATTGCGGTAGTTATCCATGATATACTTGTAGTTGGGGATGTTTTCCATATCAATAGGCTGGATAAGCTTCTCCTTTATCATCTTGCTTATCATGTAGTCCGAGGGGATAATAACGTCATAGGTCGTACCGCCGCCTTTGAGCTTAGCGTAAAGCTCCTCGTTGGTGGCGTAGTTTGTGTAGTTGACCTTGATTCCCGTAAGCTTTTCAAATTCAGCGTTTACATCGATAGTTCCATCGTCGGCACCAGTGGAGATATACTCGCCCCAGTTGTAGACGTTTATGGAAATATCGTCGCCTTTGAAGCGTTTGTAGTAATCCATGTCCTCGATTGTAAGAGTCTGGGAGGAGCCGTCCTCTGCCTCGTCGCCGCCGTCGTCGTCACCGGAGCATCCGGCAGTCATGGAGAGAGACATCATGAGAGCCGCAAGCAGAGCGAATTTTCTTTTCATCAGAAGCCACCTCCGCTCATGCGTTTTTTTGCAGCCTTGCCTTCAAGAACATTCTTGACGATAAGCACAACGAATACCACGAGGAATATCAGTGTAGAAAGTGCATTTATTTCAGGTGAAACTTTTCTTCTTGTCATGGAGTAGATTGTAATCGGGAGAGTCTGCGAGGTCGAGCCTGTTGTAAAGTAGCTGATTACGAAGTCGTCGAGCGAGTATGTGAAGGACATGAGGAAGCCGCTGACAACGCCGGGCATGATTTCCGGCAGAACAACCTTGCGGAAAGCCTTGAACGGTCCGCATCCGAGATCCTGAGCTGCCTCGTAGATATGTGGATCCATCTGGCGGAACTTCGGCATAACGCTGAGTATAACGTAAGGCACATCGAAGGTGATGTGAGCGATAAGGAGCGTAACAAAGCCGAATTCAAGAGTCATTCTTGCTGCGAAGAAGCTGAAAAGGAGCATCAGCGAAACACCGGTAACGATTTCGGGGTTGATGATCGGCATATTAGTCACATTCATGACAACTGTTCTGGGAACACGCCTCATGCTGTTGATACCGATAGCCGCAAGAGTTCCGAGAATGGTGGAAATTATGCTGGCGGCAACGGCGATAATGATTGTATTGACAAGGGATGAGATGATTATTCTGTTATTGAACAGACGCTTGTACCAGTCGAGAGTGAAGCCGCTGAAAACAGAACTGCTTTTTGTCTCGTTGAAGGAGAATACTATAAGCACGAAAATCGGCACATAGAGGAAAAGCAGTACAAGAGCGAGATATATTTTTCCAAGCTTTTTCAATGCTGCACCTCCTTAAATAAGTACCTGATCGTCAGGATCGAACTGATTCATGACAGTCATGATAACGAGGATAATAACCATCAGCACAAGGGAGATAGCCGCTCCGAGGTGGGGATTATAGGCATTTCCGAGGAACTGCATTTCTATAAGGTCGCCTATGAGGAGATTCGAGCCGCCGCCGAGCATTCTTGAAATAATGAATGTTGAGATAGCCGGAACAAAAACCATTGTGATACCAGATGTGATTCCCGGCATACTGAGCGGAACGACTACACGGAATAGCGTGGAAGCAGAACTGCATCCGAGATCGGAAGCTGCTTCCAGCAGTGATTTATCTATCTTCACCATAACGGAGTACAGTGGAAGAATCATGAACGGCAGGTAGTTATACACCATTCCGAGAACAACAGCACCGGAGGTATTTATCATCTGGAAGGGACCAAGTCCTATTGCTCCGAGAATATTGTTGATGATACCGTTGTTGCCGAGGAGAGTCATCCATGCGTATGTACGAAGAAGGAAGTTCATCCACATAGGGAGCATGACGATCATCAGCATAGTTCCCTGCTTGTGCTTGTCCATTCTTGAAAGGATGAAAGCCACGGGATAGGCGATAACAAGGCAGATTGCCGTAGCTATGAGCGAAAGCCATATTGAGCGTACAAAAATATTTGCATATTGTCCCACATCGGAGACGTTGCTGATTGTGAAGTCTCCGCCGTCAGTGGTGAATGCGAAATATCCTATCATCACCAGCGGCACAAGGATGAAAACAACCATCCAGATGAGGTAGGGAGCGGAGAAATATTTCAGTTTCATTCCTGCACCTCCGGAGTTTTCTTCATGATGTGGATATCATCAGGATCAAATGTCATGCCGATCATGGTTCCGGCAGGAGCCGCCTTTGTTGAGTGGATAATCCACTTGTGGTCAACGCCGTCAACGATCATTTCGTAGTGAACTCCCTTGAATACGACGGATTCAACAATACCGGTAAGACGTGCCTTTTCAGCCTGAATGACCTTGACATCCTCCGGACGGATAACAACATCAACGGTTTCGTTGGGATCAAATCCCTTATCCACGCAGTCGAAGCGTCTGCCGGCGAATTCCACAACGCAGTCCTGCGGCATACAGCCGTTTATGATGTTGCTTTCACCGATAAAGTCCGCAACAAAAGCATTTACAGGCTCGTTGTAGATATCGGTAGGAGTGCCTATCTGCTGGATATATCCGTTGTTCATGACCACGATGCTGTCGCTCATGGTAAGAGCCTCCTCCTGATCATGGGTAACGTATACAAAGGTGAGTTCAAGCTCTTTCTGTATACGTCTGAGTTCGATCTGCATTTCCTTACGGAGCTTAAGGTCGAGAGCACCAAGAGGCTCGTCGAGAAGAAGCACTTTCGGACGATTTACAAGTGCACGGGCAATTGCCACACGCTGCTGCTGTCCGCCGGAAAGACGGTGTACGGAACGCTTTTCAAAGCCCTTGAGGTTTACAAGCTCCAGAACTTCTCCGACACGGGAAAGTATCTCTTTTTCTGGAACTTTCTTCACACGGAGACCGAAAGCTATGTTCTCGTAGACGTTCAGGTGCGGGAACAGGGCGTATCTCTGGAAAACGGTATTTACGTTTCTCTTGTGGGGAGGAACCCCGTTTATGCGCTGACCATCGAAGAAAACATCGCCGGAAGTAGGCTCCAGAAATCCGGCTATAATGCGGAGAGTAGTAGTTTTTCCGCATCCAGACGGACCGAGGAAGGTTACGAATTCCTTGTCCTTTATGTCGAGACTAATATTTTTGAGAACTCTGCTGTTGTCCTCGAATTCAAGAATAATGTCCTTAAGACTGATAATATTTTCCATTGCATCAGTTCCTTTATCTATGAATTGTCCGGACAAAATCCGTGACAATTAATTATATCACATAATATCACATAATACAATATACATCGACAAAAAAATTGAAAAATTACACATTTCATATAACTTGACATAACAGACAAAATCTGATATACTAAAATGGCATAAATTTCTGGAAAGGAGTGCGGATATGCCGAGATTTTTCAAGGATGAAATAAACGAGGACAGCCTCTCTCTTACGGGGGCGGACGCACGTCATGTCGGATTTTCCCTGAGAATGAGACCGGGCGAGCAGCTTACGCTGTGCTGCGGCGGAATCGACTATGACTGCACGATTACCGATATTTCAGGAGAAGCTGTATATCTCAAATTGAATGAGAAGCATCCGTGCGAAGCAGAACCAGATATTGAGGTTACGCTTTTTCAGGCTGTTCCGAAGCTTGACAAGCTTGAATTCATCATCCAGAAGGGCGTGGAACTGGGAGTATCAAGAATAGTTCCCATGCTCACGAGGAGATGTATTTCACGTCCGGACAGCCGTGATTTCGAGAAAAAGCTGAAAAGGCTCACGAAAATCGCTGAGGAAGCCGCAAAGCAGTCCGGCAGAGGCATGATTCCCGAGGTAACACCGATTGTCTCCTACAAGACGGCTCTTGAAATGATGTCAGAGCTTGACAGAACCGTTATGTTCTACGAGGCTGAGGGAGGAAAGTCCTTCGGAGAAGTTGAACTCAGCAGTGCAAAGAAAATAGGCCTCGTTATCGGAAGCGAGGGCGGCTTCGATTCCGACGAGGTGAAAATGGCAGTTGACGCCGGAGCTGAACGTGTCTGGCTCGGAAAAAGAATACTTCGTTGTGAAACTGCACCAATAACCGGACTCTCAATTTTGATGTTTTTAACAAATAATATGTAAAAGGTTGAAATTTCAAAAAGAGTATGTTATAATATATTGTGGACAGGATTTTCTGTCTTTTGAATCTCAGTAATCAAGACGGAATCGTGAGAACGATCTGTCTGAATCAGCCGTCATCAGACCGCAAGGGATACGGTGAAGTTTTATTTCTTGCGGAGAAAAGAGGAAAATAAAATGAACAAATTTTTATTAGCAATTTTAGCCGCTGGCGCTGCTGCTGCCGGATACGCTGCAGTAAAATCTCTCAAGGGAAACAACAACGAAGAAGAATACGATGAGTTTGACGAAGATTTCGACATCTGCGACGACGATATCGACCTCGAAATCATTGACGACGCTGAAGAAGCTGTTGAAGACGCAGCTGAAGAAGCTGAGGAAGCTGCTGAAGAAGCAGTTGAAGCTGTTGAAGATATTATCGAAGAAGCAGCTGAGAAAATCGAGGAATAATTCTGATTTTCAGGGAGGGGGAATTATCCCCTCCTTTTTATTGTTTGTACAAAGTACATATAAATTCGATATTTTTTTGTGCATATATACAAAAGAGTTGAAATACTATTGACATTCGCACAATATGCTGATATAATATAAAAGCTGTCTGACACAGACAGACACGAAAAGGGTGCGTCGAGGCGTAGCTCAGTTTGGTAGAGTGCTTGCTTTGGGAGCAAGATGCCGCAGGTTCAAGTCCTGTCGCCTCGACCAAAAAACTTTTTTGAAAAAAATTCAAAAAAAGCTTGACAAACTCGAAAAAATGTGATATAATATCAAAGTACTAAGTGCTGGTGTAGCTCAGTTGGTAGAGCAGCTGATTTGTAATCAGCAGGTCGGGGGTTCGAGTCCGTCCACCAGCTCCATTTTTATCGGTTTTGCCGGTAAAATATCTGAATATGTTAAGGGAGAGTTCCCGAGTGGCCAAAGGGGGCAGACTGTAAATCTGTTGCTTTTCAGCTTCGGTGGTTCGAATCCACCCTCTCCCACCACATTTTCACTCATTATTTTTCGTTCCCGCTTCATTTCATGAGCGGTTTTTTTGATTCTGAAGCCTTGCATTTTCTCTGCAAGGACTTTTTTATGTCCGGAAAAAAAGAAGTGTTGCACGGAAATCAATCTGCATTGTGCAGAAAAAATATCGTTTTTGTATCATCACTGCGTAATTCCGGATTCTTACAGGAGGAATAAAAATGATCAGAGAAGATTTAAGAAACATTGCCATTATCGCCCATGTTGACCATGGAAAGACTACCCTCGTTGACGAAATGCTTAAACAGGGCGGCGTTTTCCGTGAAAATCAGGAGGTCGCTGAGCGTGTAATGGACTCCAATGACATAGAGCGTGAGCGTGGTATCACTATTCTTGCGAAAAATACTTCCGTTTGCTACAATGGCATTAAAATCAATATCATCGACACTCCCGGACACGCTGATTTCGGCGGCGAGGTTGAACGTGTTCTCGAAATGGTTGACGGCGTTCTGCTCCTCGTTGACGCCGCAGAAGGTCCTATGCCGCAGACACGTTTCGTACTCTCAAAGGCTCTCGAAATGGGACACAAGGTTATCGTTGTTGTAAACAAGATCGACCGTCCCGATGCTCGTCTTGATGAAATCGGCGATGAGGTTCTTGAGCTTCTTCTCGACCTCGATGCAAGCGATGAACAGCTTGAATCACCTATCCTTTTCTGCTCCGGCAGAAGCGGTACTGCTTCTCTCAGCCAGTACGAAGCCGGTACAGATCTCAAGCCGCTTTTCGATACTATCATCGACTACATCGAGCCTCCTAAGGGCGAAGAAAACGAACCTCTCCAGATGCTTATTTCCTCTATCGACTACAACGAATATGTCGGCAGAATAGGCGTAGGACGTATCGTGAGAGGTAATATCAAGGTGAATCAGCAGATAACTGTCTGCGATTACACCGAGTCCAAGAAGAATTACAACTCCAAGATAGTTTCGCTTCTCCAGATTCAGGGACTTAACCGTGTTCCCGTTCAGGAAGCTTCTGTTGGCGATATCGTGTGGATTTCCGGTATCGAGGGCATTACTATCGGCGATACTATCTGTGCTGTTGAAGCTCCCGAGGCTCTGCCTTTCGTTAAAATCAGCGAGCCTACTGTTGAAATGACTTTCTCCGTAAACGACAGCCCCTTCGCCGGACGTGAAGGTAAGTTCGTGACATCACGTCAGCTCCGTGAGAGACTTTTCCGTGAGCTTCTCAAGGATGTTTCTCTCCGTGTTGAGGAAACTGAAAGCACTGATTCATTCCGTGTTTCCGGCCGTGGAGAAATGCACCTGTCCATTCTTATCGAAAATATGCGCCGTGAAGGCTATGAGCTTGCTGTTTCTACTCCGAGAGTTCTTTTCAAAGAGGACGAGGATGGCAGAAAGCTTGAACCTATCGAGCGACTTGTTATTGACGTTCCCGAGGAAAGCGTTGGTTCAGTTATGGAAAAAATGGGAAGCCGTAAGGGCGAACTCGTTTCCATGCATCCTCAGGGAAGCCGTATGCGTATTGAATTCCTTGTGCCGGCAAGAGGTCTTTTCGGCTACAAGAGCGAGTTTCTTACAGATACAAAGGGCGAGGGCATTATGAGCCACGTCTTTGAGGGATACGAGCCTTACAAGGGCGATATCGACCGCAGAAACACAGGTTCTCTCGTTTCCCACGAAACAGGCGAGGCTGTAACTTACGGTCTTTACAACGCACAGGAAAGAGGTCAGCTCTTTATTCCGGCTGGAACTCCCGTATACGAGGGAATGGTAGTAGGAGCTTCCCCCAAGACAGACGACCTCGTTGTAAATGTCTGCAAGAAAAAGCACCTCACAAACACCCGTGCAAGCGGAAGCGATGACGCTCTCCGTCTTGTTCCGCACAGAGTTCTCAGCCTTGAGGATTCTCTTGAATTCCTTGCTGATGACGAGCTTCTTGAGGTTACTCCTGAATCGCTGAGAATCAGAAAGAGAGTTCTCAGCAATACACAGAGAGCTAAAATCAGAGGAAATTCCAAGAAATAGGCACCAGCAGTGCCCCCGGCAGCGTGACGCTGCACCCAGTTCACGTTTCCGTGCGTAAACGCACTCACTCTGTACAAGGCGGCAGTCTGCTATCGCATACGGTAGAAACATAAAACGTCGGTTTGTATGTGGAAGCGTGACGCTGCACCCAGT
>JAFXCR010000049.1 GCA_017516465.1 Ruminococcus sp. | reverse complement strand
GGAAATATACAAGGCAAAGCAGAGCATTGATAACGTATACACAAAGCAGGCTGATATCTATTCCTTCGGAATCTGTCTCTATCAGCTGATGAACAATTTCTGCTTCCCGTTTGAGGAAAATCGTCTCGCTGATGAGGCTATCGAAATCAGAATGAATGGTACTCCTCTTCCTATGCCCAAAGCAGCTTCTCCGGAATTCGGCAGAATTATCCTCAAAGCCTGTGCATACAATCCGGCTGAAAGATATTCTTCTATTGATGAAATGCTCGCAGATATCAATGCCATTCGTCTTTATAATGCTCCGTCTGCGAATCAGTCGCAGTATACTCCGACTCCGATTGCACCTGCTGCCAGTATGTCTGATAATCCATTTTCAAGACATTTGACCAACAACAATTTTTCTGTCAACAATATTGATTCAGGCTTCTCAGATCAGTCTCAGCCAAAAAAGAAGAAATCAAAGACTCCTCTCGTTATCGCAATTATCATGACTGTTCTTGTTATTGCCGGAGCCGCTGTCGGTATCATTCTTCTGAACAAGAATAAAAACGATAAGGAAGACAAAACTGGAAGTCCCGAAAAGGCAACCGAGGATTACTTTGAATCCCTATTCGACGAAAACGGATATGATACATTTATAAGACTGAGTATGCCCGATGATATGTATGAAGCTTTCAAGGACACAGAGGATTATTCCAACGAGGAAGAAAATCATAGAGGTGACGCAAAAATATACGAAGATCAGGATATTATCTTCACTATCAATAACATTGAAAGAGGCGATGAGATTTCAAACAAGACTCTTAACATCGCAGAACTCAGCTACGCTTACATGGCAGAAGAATATGATGTAGCACTTGATATTACCATAACCGAAGGCTACGAAATGGAAGTCAACTTCACCTACGAGGAGGACGGAGAATCGGAAACTAAAAGCGAAACAATATGTGCTTTCCTTATAGAAGGCGAAGGCTGGAAGATATATCCTGATTCTGTTTCTTCTCTTGATTACTGATAAAACTCAGATGTAACAAAAACCCCCCCGATCATTGCGAACGGGGGGGTTCCAGTCTGTCAAAAAGTCGAATTACTGGCACAATCTATATTCAAATGCCCAATGGCATCCTCTTTGTTTATTAATTTGACAAGTAAAATAGCGACCGCAAGGGTCGCCATTTTTGTTATTCTAAAACTTCAAGTACCTCATTTATAGCACACATTTCAAGCATTTTCAAACGGAGCATATCCCTGCATTCCGGCTTTGCCATATAATAGATATACGTTTCAAGCAGATTGAAAACATCGACAGTTCTTCCTTCAATCTTGAACTGACTGAATCCCATCGGAACATATTTCTCCCAGATTTCTTCCGGAGAAATATGATTTTTCAGTTTTGCAGATTCATAGATACTCCTTGACACGCACTGACATTCAAATTCAGCAGAGCTTTCCGGATGCTCTCTGAAAAATCTTTCTGCATCAAATGGGGTATCAGGATACTTCCTGACATGATTTGAATAAGCAATCTGTTCAAGTCCCATCGTCTGGTAATGGTGAGAACGATGCACACATCCGGGATTACAGCAGGCATTCACAAGAAGCTCGCACTTCGACTTATCCGGAATTCCCTCCAATACGTCGAAATCATGGTTGAGATCGTAATCAATCACAACAATGTGATAATCCTTGTCTATCTCCTCATATAGCCTTTCTGCGTCGGTTATTCGCTTGCAGGTAGAGCTTGTTATCTTATATTTCGGGAAATTTCTTCTGATGTATTCCTCAAGCAGGGGCGATACGACAATGACCTCGTTGAATCCGTTATCAGCCATACTCAGTATCATATTGCAGAATTTATCGCTGAGATGTTTCTTTTCAAGCATAGGATTCGTGAACGTAAATCTTGCCGGAATCCCCCTTGAATTCAGGCTTGAAAGAACTGCCTTTATGAAATTCTTATCGCAGACAGCCTGCTGAGTTCTGCCGCCGTTCCATATCGCAGGCGGAAAAGTTCCGTATACGGAAGCTATTTCAATCCCCTCACGGAAATATTCAGGGAACTTTTTCAGCATTTCTGAAAGGATAATATTCAGCCGGAAGTGGCTTGTAAGTCCCGGAAGATGAAATCTTACACTCATTTTTTCCTCCTGTCGATTATTCCGCAAGAAAACCCATGAAATTGTTTTTGTTTTCCATAGCTGTGAGAGTCGGTCTGCCGAGATCTTCACGGGAGCCGATAGCACACTTCACCTCAATAAAGCAGAGCTGACGTGAAATCTTCGCCTTTTCAAGCTCAGCACTGAGATCCTCAAGCGTATCAACGCAGACTGCATATGGATACCCGCAGGCTTTTGCAACAGCAGTGATATCGGCAGTTCCTGCGGCTGTGGGCTGACCTCCGACTGTCTCGTGAGCCTCGTTGTTGATAACAATATGAACCATATTTTCCGGTAAAGCATCGGCAATTACAGCCATTGCTCCCATGTGCATGAGAGCTGCCCCGTCACCGTCAATGCACCAGATTTTACGTTCAGGCTGAGCAGCTGCGATACCAAGTGCGATAGACGAGCCATGTCCCATAGAGCCGACCGTCAGAAAATCATATTTGTGGCTTCTGCCGGTCGCTTCACGGATTTCAAACAGCTCACGGCTTGCCTTTCCGGTAGTGGAAACTATCGGATCATCTCCAGTAAATTCAGTTATCTTTCGGATTATATCCTCTCTCACAAGACTGTAAGAATTCTTGTAGGCAACCTTTTCACCGTAGGAAAGAGCCCCCTTGCGGATGACGAAGCCAACTTGTTTTCCCTCAGCAAGAAGCTTTCTGAAATCGTCCATAACAGCGGAAAGCTCTTCCTCTGTGGTATCTGAACTGAGGATAAACGGCGTGATTTCCATATCCTCCAGAAGCTTCACTGTAACCTCGCCCTGATAGATATGCTGTGGCTCGTCATGAACTCCGGGTTCTCCTCTCCAGCCGACAACGAAAATCATGGGAATACCGTAAACTCTGCCGTTCAGCAGTGAAGCCACAGGATTTATGATATTTCCCTCGCCGGAATTCTGCATATAAACCACTGGAATTTTACCTGTTGCAAGGTGATATCCGGCAGCAACAGCGGTACAGTTTCCCTCGTTGGCGGCGATTATGTGATGCTTCTTATCTATACCGTAAGTATTAATCAGATAGTTGCAGAGTGCTTTCAGCTGTGAATCGGGAACACCTGCATAGAAGTCCGCACCAAGGATTTCAACAAATTTTTCAACCTTCATATTATTCTCCGTATTTTATGTTTATTTCTTCAAGCTCGGAAACAGTATCTATTTCGATAATACTATCGTCCGCAACAGGATGAACTTTCAGCCTGAGTTCGCTGAGATTATCGTTGACAACATCATCCCAGAACAACGATTCATAGCCTTCTGAGCCATATTTTTCCACGATTTTCCGTGCAAGTGCTTCTCCGTCCTTCTGCTTTAAGAATGCAATTCCCGTCATCTGGTACTGATTCTCACCGCACTTTCCGACTCTCGTAACAAAGCCGCTGCTATCGGTATCAAAAACCCAGTCATCAGTTTTACCTTCGGTATATTTTCCGAAGTAGCACGAATCGTCCGGAGTTCCGGAAAGTATCTCCGGATCTCTCACGAACAGGTCAGCTTCGCAGATGAAGCAGTCGCCTTTACCGAGAATTTCCCTTGCATAGTACACAGAAGAAATATTATTGATTGTCTCGTAATCGGGGTTTTCAACAATTTCAACATCGGGATACTTCTCACGAAGGCTGTTAAACTGTTCTCCGAGATATCCCACAACTATGTATATATTTTTCACTCCACGACGTCTGAGAGCTTCAAGTACCGTCTCAATCATCGGAGTTCCGCACACCTTTATAAGCGGCTTGGGAGTCGTATCGGTCAGCGGACGCATTCTCGTCCCCATGCCGGACGCCATTATTATTGCATTTCCCATGACGATCAATCCTTATACATCACAGGCACAGTTATATTCTGTGATCTGAGAGCTTCCTCGAACACTTCGAAGAAAGCGTGAATATCCTCTTCGTCAATTGCTCCGAGAGCACAGAGGCGGAATGTATTTGTTGTGCTTATCTTGCCGGGATAGATCGTGAAGCCTCTCTCGTAGCAGTAATCATGAACTGCCTCGAAGCTCCAGTTCGGATCATCCGGATAAACGGCTGAGGAAACAAGTCCTGCACGCCATTCCGGCTTGATGACCTGACGGAAGCCAAGTCTGTCAAGACCTTCATTTATAGCGTTGAAAACTCGTGTGTGACGTGACCATTTATTCTCCTCGCCCTCAGCAAAATACTCCTCAAGAGCCTGTTTTGTGGAGTAAACTGTCTGAACCGGCGGAGTAAAGTGCATCTCGCCTGTTTTCTCAAAGAAATCATACTGCAAAAACAGATTGCAGTAGTAGGAACGCTTGGGATATGCAGCAGATTCCTCTATAATACGCTTGTTTCCGATGATAAAGGAAAGTCCGGTCATAGCCATGAGTCCCTTCTGGGCGGACGCCATACAGAAGTCGATATTGTCCTTCTCAATGTCGATAGGACGCATTGCAAGCGTGGAAGTTGTATCAACAGTGAAAACTGCATTATATCTGTGGACAAGCTCGCCTATTTCACGGACAGGGTTGAGAATTCCTGTGCCTGTCTCGTTATGAGTTGTGTGAACAAGAGCAATATCGGGATTTTCCCTGAGTGTACGCTCGATTTCCACAAGGTCGGGAAGACTGTCAACGGGGAATTTCAGATCAATGAACGGAAGTCCGTAATACTCGCAGACCTCCGCAGCACGGGTGCTGTAAGCTCCGTTGTTAATGATGAGAATTTTCTTTCCCTCCGGAAGAAGCGAATTTATACAAACGTCAATGTTGATAGTGCCCGAACCGCAGAAAAGAACTGATGTATATTTTTCAGGATCGCCGTGAACAATTTTTACAAGGTCAGAACGCATTTTCCGCATAATATCGCCGAATTCCTTTTCTCTCGGGCAGATATCGGGAACGACCTGAGCCATTTTTACAGTATCAGTTGTGGTCGATGGACCGGGATTGAGCAGTATATTTCTTTTTATTTCCATAATTCCCTCCGGATTAAAGCTCGTCAATGAGCGTGATGATATTCTTTATCGGCATAAGGCGGTCATCGACCTCCTTGGCACGATGGTGACGCAGAATCTCCTTTGCAGTCTCCTCCATTGCCGGAAAAGCACTTCTTGTGAGCTGATTTGCATATATTACGACGTTTACACCATGCTGTGCAAGCTCCGTCTCAGTGATTTCATTGAATGATGTCGGAACTACAACAATCGGCGTTGTCTTGTTCTTATCCCTGAATTTGTCGCAGAATTCCAGTATTTCAGCCGGTGATTTCTTGCGGCTGTGAATCATGATACCGTCAGCTCCTGCCCCGACATAGGCAAAAGCACGTTCAAGAGCGTCATCCATGCCCTGTTCAAGAATCAGACTTTCGATTCGTGCGATAATCATAAAATCGTCAGTAAGCTGAGTTTGTTTTCCGGCTCTGATTTTCTCACAGAAGTGTTCGATAGAATCCTGTGACTGCTCAACCTCAGTTCCGAACAGCGAATTCTTCTTCAGACCAGTCTTGTCCTCTATAATTATAGCAGACACGCCCATTCTCTCCAGAGTCCGGACGGTATATACAAAATGCTCGATAAGTCCGCCTGTATCGCCATCGAAGATAATCGGCTTCGTTGTTACTTCCATAACATCGTCAATTGTGCGGAATCTCGAAGTCATATCGACAAGTTCGATATCAGGCTTGCCCTTTGCGGTGGAATCACAGAGAGAGCTTATCCACATAGCGTCAAACTGGTCAAGACCGCTATCAGTCTGAACGATAGTTTTCTCAGCAATGAGTCCTGTCAGACCACTGTGTACTTCAAGAGTCTTTACAATCGGGCACATATCTATAAGCTGTTTAAGACGCTTACGTCGATATTCCGGCATCGCAAGCTTCTCTCTGATACGCAGATCAATACGTCTTACATTCTCGCTGTAAGTATACGGAATGTCAATTATCTCTCCTCCATACTCACTCAGAATCTTCTCTGTATTATCTCTTATAGCCTTCATCGGACCGGATTTCCAGTTATCTCCATGAACAACATAATCAGGACGCACCTTCTCAATTATTTTATCGTACATAATGTCATCCTGAATAACAATCTCGTCTGCTATTCCGAGTTCCTCGACAATGCTTATTCTTTTTTCAAAGTCAATTGTGGGGAATCTGTTGAAGCGTATCATGGCGGAATCGCTGAGAATTCCCACTACAACTCTTCCATATTTTTTCGCTTCCGAAAGAATATTCAGATGACCTTCGTGGATCACATCAGTACAGAAGCAGGTATATACAGTTTTCATTTTATCCTCCAATATTCGTCAAGTTTCAATAGTTATATTATATCACAATATATCGATAAATGCAACATCTACTTGATATAAAAAAAGAAATCCTCCGAAAGAAAGATTTCTTCATGGTAGACCATCAGGGACTCGACTCTGACAGTCCACCAGACTGTCATTCACTACCTCGCCGCTTCGAGTCATATGTATAAGTACAAAAAAATAAATCCCCATTTCTGGAGATTTGATTTATGGTGGACCATCAGGGACTCGAACCCCGGACCGACCGGTTATGAGCCGGGAGCTCTGACCAACTGAGCTAATGGTCCAAAGATATGTGAAAAAAGGAAACTGAAAACAGTTTCCTTTTTTAATGTAAGTACCGGCACCTTT
>JAFXCR010000048.1 GCA_017516465.1 Ruminococcus sp. | reverse complement strand
GCATACTGTATGAGCATATTTTTCTGATTCTGAATACTTTGGCTGTCATCGTACGGTGATAGTTTGTTTTTATCTTCTTCCGAAAGACGAGTGTAGATTCCTGCCTTCAAGACCATTTTACTGCTTCATCTCCTGATGCTGTGTTATGTAATTCGTTTTTCAATTTTTCCGTATTGTTTTTTTCGATATAGTCTATAAGCTCAATCCATTTTGAAGTTACAGCTTTGCTCAGATTTTCGTGTGATCCGTCATTTTTAAATACGCTTTTGCATAGCGGATATGTATCTTCGTTTTTCATTCTCTCACCTCCTGATAAAAAATATGCAGAAAAATGAGGTGAAATGTCGTTTTATCTTGTTTCCGGCAGGAATAACATCTGTTTATTGCAGAAGAAATATGACAATAATAAATCAGAAGCTGAAAAGCACGGGGATAAGTGTCTGATAAAAATGCTGATTAAAGGAATGTTGACTTCGTGACAATTCGTATAGAATCTATTGACATATGAATAAAACTATGTTACAATGTAACTAATATAATTCAGAAAGGATGTATATCATTATGGCACAGAGAATAGTATTGAACGGAACTTCCTATCACGGTGCAGGTGCGATTTCCGAGATCGTTACCGAAGTACAGGGCAGAGGATTTACCAAGGCATTTGTATGCTCGGATCCGGATCTTATTAAATTCGGCGTAACTGCAAAGGTTACAGATCTTCTGGATAAAAACGGTGTTCCTTATGATGTTTTTTCCGAAATCAAGCCGAATCCTTCAATAAAGAATGTTCAGGACGGTGTGGAGGCTTTCAGAACTTCGGGAGCTGACTGTATTATTGCTGTCGGCGGAGGATCCGCAATGGATACCGCAAAGGCTGTCGGAATTATTATAACAAACCCAGAGTTTGCAGATGTAAGAAGCCTTGAGGGCGTAGCACCTACAAAAAATCCTTGCGTTCCGATTCTGGCAGTACCTACAACTGCCGGTACTGCTGCCGAGGTTACTATCAATTACGTTATAACTGACGAAGAAAGCAACCGTAAAATGGTTTGTGTTGATACGCATGATATCCCGATTATTGCATTCGTGGATCCTGATATGATGGCGACAATGCCCAAGGGACTCACTGCTGCAACCGGTATGGACGCACTTACACACGCAATCGAAGGATTCATAACTAAAGCGGCATGGACAATGACGGATATGTTCCACCTTAAAGCAATCGAGATTATCGCTGCATCTCTGCGTGGTGCGGTGGAGAATACTCCCGAAGGCAGAGAAGGTATGGCTCTTGGTCAGTATCTTGCCGGCATGGGATTTTCAAATGTCGGACTTGGCATAGTTCACTCCATGGCTCATCCGCTCGGAGCAGTCTATGATACTCCACATGGCATTGCAAATGCTATTATACTGCCGACTGTAATGGAATATAACGCAGAAGCAACTGGCGATAAGTATAAGTATATCGCCGCTGCAATGGGTGTTGAGGGAACTGAAAATATGTCAGTTGAAGAATACCGCACTGCCGCTGTTGAAGCAGTACGCAGATTATCACAGGATGTCGGAATTCCGGCTGATCTCAAGGAAATTGTTAAGCCTGAGGATGTTCCGTTCCTTGCAGAGTCTGCCTATGCAGACGCTTGTCGTCCTGGTAATCCGAAGGATACTTCAGTTGAGGATATCACTGAATTGTATTATTCACTTCTGTAATATTATAGATACAGCCCGCTGATTAATCAGCGGGCTGTTTTGATGCAGTTATCTGTGAATTAAGATTAAATTACTGATTTTCATGGAAGAAATACGGAAGTGCATCGTAAACGTAATGTCTTACAAAGCCCCACCAGTGAGTCTTGCCGGGAGCAACGAGCCAGTAGAGGTTGCCCTTTGAGAAATCGGATGTGTATGTGAAATACTTTGTGCGTGTTTTAAGATCGTTCATTTCAGGGAGCATATTCGGATAAGCGATATCCTCATCGCCTGTTGCAGCAAGAATGAAGTATTCGTTCTGCTTAAGACCGAGACTGTCGATCTCGTTTGTGAGAGCGTCCATACCTTCCCAGTTATTACCTGAAAGCGGCATGAAATATCCGACGAGATCCATAGCGTGATCGGCCACACACCACGTTGAAAGTCCGCCCATTGAGAAGCCGCCGTATGCACGGTGCATTCTTGAAGCACGAAGATCTGCTTCTGATGTCGAAGCCGCATATGTTGAGTATTTGCCCTCTACAAAAGGAACAACACTCTTGCGGAATTCCTCATAGAATTTATCAGCGCCGCTCTTGTTGAATGTAGGAGTTACTACAATAAGCGGTTCAAGCTCGCCGTTCATTATCATGTGGTCGAGGATATGGTCAAGCTTTACATCGTCGCTGAAAATTGTATTCTCATTTTCTCCGCCGCCGTGCATGAGATAGAAGATATTGTATTTCTTGTTTTCATCATATCCATAAGGCAGATAAACGTTGAGCGTATTTGAACCATGTATGCCGTTATATGTTTCCTTTACAACCTTTCCGGCCTGTGAGCATTCTTTGAGATAATCTGATGGAGCTTCACGATAGGAGAGTGCAGGATCATAATTGAAATTACTTGGCTCCGGCTCAGGTTCAGGTGAATTATCAGGGAAGGACGTTATTTTTCCGGTTATAAATTCGTTAATGAGAACGAGATCGTTGACTTCGTACTTTCCGCTGTTGTCAGTGTCAGCACATAACATAGCGATATCATCCTTAAGAGGAGCAATTATAGCCTTTCTTGCAAGAACCATATCAAATGCGTCGATAACTCCGTCGTGATCGACATCGCCTTCATTTGCAGATCCACCAACTGCACCGGAGACAGATGTTCCCTTTAACGCGACAACAGCATCGTCGATGTAGAAATCATGCTTTCCACTGGCTGTTTCAACGTAGATACAAACGTCCTGTGCACCTTCAGGAATTGTGAAATTCTGATTGGCAAGTTGAATCCATTTACCCTTGACAGCTCTTGAAGTAGCAATTTTATCATAGTGGGGTTCGCCATCAGCGTCGTTGTACTGCATTGTGAAGTGGAATTTCTCAACAGCTTCACATTGATCGGTCATAGCATTTACGCTGAAGCTGTATGTTGAACCGGACTTGAAGGAACTGTCAAGCTCCATGATAGCACCGTTCCATGAGGAGGTGCGTCCTGTAACCTTAAGTGATTTGTTTCCTTCAAAGGAGGCTTTGTCAATTGCGACATCTGCGTCTCCGCGACCTGTCCAGTTGTTGGTATTTCCTTCAAACTTGGAATGAAGAAGGTATGAGTCAGGATCCGGAGTTGTGGGAGTTCCTCCTTCTCCGCTGAACTGCCACCAGTCCACGTTCAGGAGGTAACCACTTCCGCCGTTGAATACGAAGTAAAGATCGTGTTCTCCGTCAACGACAACGTCACAGGAAACTTCTTCCCATGTCTGCCAGCCGCCTGTACCGCCGACCTCGCATACACCGATTATCGGACCGGTTGTGCTGTCAACGTGAATTTCAATTACACCGCCTTCGGTTGCGGAAGCAACGCTTGCAGTGAAGGTGTCGGCACCTGCACCGAAGTCCACGCCCTTGACCTTGATGTAGTCGTTCTTTTCGATGTTTCCCACATCAAGACCGCCGTCTGAGCATTTTTCAGTTTTCACGCCCTTGCTGAAGCAGATAGTTTCAGCCTCGTTTCTCACGAAGGGGTTCAGAAGCTCAATCTGTTCTGGTCCTGTTTTTGTGGGAGCGATTAATGGAATTGAGCCATCAGCCTCGTATGTGAATTCCTCAACGCATACGCTTCTGTCGAATGAACCACCGCCTTCAAGGCTTGCGTCATGATAGAAGAGGTAAGATTTACCCTTAAAGTCAATAATTCCGGGATGATTTGTGTAGCAGTTGTGCGGCTTCATGAATTGTCCACGGTAAGTCCACGGTCCTGTTGCTGATGAAGATGTTGAGTAACTGAGACTTTCTGACTGATCGCTGCCATAGAATGAGGCATACAGGAGATAGTAGAGGTCATTACGTTTGTAGAGCCACGGACCTTCGCCGTAGGATGTATCTCTTTCAGTGCTTGAACCGAACGCCTGTGTAGTCATATCGAACTTCTCAACATTTCCGGAATATGATATCATATCCTCATTCAGCTTGATATAGTAGCAGGTAGGATTTCCGAACATCAGATAAGCCTGACCGTCATCGTCGATGAAAACGGTAGGATCTATGTAATCCCAGTTCGGACCGACAAGAGGCTTTCCGATAGCGTCCTTGAATGGTCCGGTAGGGCTGTCTGCCACCGCAACACCGATAGCTCTGCCTCCGCCTGTATTGTTTTCGAGAGTTACATAATAGTAGAACTTTCCGTTGCGTTCTATGCACTGGGCAGCCCATGCTGAATCCTCCTTTCCCCATGAGAAGCTGTCCCATGAAAGTATCGTGCCGTGATCAGTCCAATTTTGCATATCAGTTGAGGAGTAGCAATGCCAATCGGGCATATAGTAGAAATCAGAATTGTCCTTGTCACGACCGGTATATAGGTAAACAGTGTCGTTATATACGAGTGGTGCAGGATCGGTTGAATAGATCGTCTGGATTGCAGGATTATCTGCGTTTGTTACTGTCGTTGTTTTGGGCAGATATACCGCTGTACTCAGAGCAGTCATAAGAACAGCCGAAGCAACAGAAATAATTTTTTTCATAATGACCTCCTTGTATAATAAGATTTAGAAATTTTGGTTTTTTATTTAACCAGTAAACGATGAGTTTGCACTTACTTTTTATATTATCTTTATTGTAACAGATTTATATTCATAGTTCAACCAAAATAATGAAGAAAAGGTGGATAAAATGACTTTTTGTTAAAAAACATCCCGAAAACAGAAGGCTTTCGGGATGTGCTGTATTATTCTGTTGTTGTTTCAGAACTATCAGATTTTTTATTGGTAATATTCTACCTGATGAATTCGTTTTTGGAGAATACGGAAGAAATGTACAAGTTTTTTGTAGAATGATTTATGAGCAGTATCAATATATTTTCATAATAAAAGAATAAGCGGCAATATTCATGCCGCTTATTTTAAAAATACCGATTTTTTCAGAAATTAAGATTCGGAAACAACGAGCCTTCTCATAAGAACGAGGTCGAAGCTATCGAGAACATTGTCCTTGCACAGATCAGCTGCTTTCCAGTCAATTGAGGTATCTGCATCATTGGAATTCAGGATGTATTTTGACAGAGTAACAAGATCAGCTACACCGAATTTACCGTCAGCGTTTGCGTCACCCTTGACAGTTTCCTTTTCTTCTGTAAGGGAAAGGAGATATGTGAGTGGTGAGTTCCAGTAGATAGTAATTTCGTTTGTAGAGTAGCTTTCAGAGTTATCAACATAGCATTTTGCGGAAGGTGTATCTGCGAGATAAGCCTTAGCAGCACTGTCCTCAAGATTTGAGTTTACACCGCCAACAAGCATTCCCTTCATTGCTTTTCCTACTGCCATTGAAGGACGGTGATGAGGGGACTGAGGTGAAACAGTACCATAACCAGTCATGTAGCATACACCATTCGGATTTTTACCAAGGAGATAGTGAAGATTTGCAAGTGCAGCAGTATTGTAAGAATCATCGCCTGTGATATCATAGTAAAGTCCGAGAATAATACCTGCATTAGCAACAGTCATATTGCTTCCCCAATTAAATGTATTGAGTGAAACACCATAAGGATTGCTCTTTGAAATTGTAGCAAATCCGTCAGCCTGTTTCTTTATAGCTGTAACAGCCTTTGTGTAAGCTGATGATGACTTGTCAATACCATCCATTGTGATAAGTGCGATGTTTCCGTAATCTCCTACAGTTGACCAGTCAAGACCTGTCTGAGCACCTGTGGAGTCAATATAATCAAGATATGTCTGATTTCCAGTAGCACGGTACATCTGAGCTGCTGCCCAGTATCTTTCATCTGTATCTCTTTTATCATTATATGCACCTGTTACAATATCGCTGGGATTTACAAATATAAAGTTCGGATTAGCTTCAAGGTAAGACCATGCTTTTTCAGCGGCACTGAGACAGGTTTCTGCAAAATTCTTGTCGATGTCGTAATAGAACTCATATGCAAGAGCCATAGATGCACAGAAATCAGCAGTAGCAGTAGTAGAAACAGGAGTTACGATAAGTTCCTTTGTTTCTGCCTGAGGCATAATGTATCCGGGAAAAGTAGCACAGCTGACCTTGTGGTATACACCGCCTGATTCAGCCTGCATCTTGAGCATCCATTCAAGCTCATAACGTGTTTCATCGAGGATATCCGGCACACCGTTTCCGCTTTCAGGAATTCCTAAGTTGTCACCGTAAAGCTCCGGAGTTCTTTCATAAGCATAGAGAAGATCTGCAACTGTTTTTGCAGCAGGGACTACATAGCGTCCGTAGTCACCAGCATCATGCCAACCGCCGGTTACATCGATTTTCTGATTTGTTCCGTATACAGTAGCAAGTGAATCGTGACAGGAAGGATGACCGAATTCAGCATCAATTACCTCACATCCGCAGCGCTGGAGATAAAGCATTTTAACGGAATCATCAAGGAGATTGCTGTAAACATTTTCTGAAATTTCAAATTCGTAAGAATCATCAAGATTTCCGCAAGTGATGTAATATCTGCCGGGTTCTGTAATTTCAGAGAAATCGCCAAGCCAGTCTGTTTCCTCAGCGTATAAATTTTCAGTTTTTCCGTAAAGCTCACCTGTATACACAACAGATTTTGTATCAGCGTTTATAACTGAGAAAGAGGTTTCGCCTGTAACATCACGGAAAACAGCTGTCTTTTTAGCGTTGGGTGTATATCCGACCTGATTTGTCATGATATCAGGCTCGTAAGGACCGGATGCTTCATAATCTACCTTGCTGTCATCAACAAGTTCAAGAACAACATTGTCAAGGTAGATAGTGTGTTCCCCGAGCGGGGTTCCCTGATCACCGCAGTTGAAGCAGAATTTTGACATTATGTCTGTTTCTTCTTCCATTGTGAATTCATAGTCAACCTTTAGAGGTGTAGGAGAAATGTCAAGGCCTTTCCATGTGTAAGCCTGATATGTACCGCCGTTCTGCTGGATCATTGCTTCTACATATCTGTTTTCAGTACAGGAAATCTCAAAGCTGAGGCGGTATACGCCATTCTGATAAAGCGGAACGATGTCATAATACAACTGAGCAGCATGAGATACAGTTCCAACTTTTGTAATATTCATGGCAAGTCTGCCGCTGTCAGTGGAAATGGTAGCTGCTCCGCCGCTTTCCTTGTAGATACCCCAGCCTGAAGTACCGCTTTCAAAGGTGGAGTTTGAGATGATGTTCTTTGCCGCAGTGCTTGTGTACGGCGTGATGGATGCTCCTGCCGAAAGAATAAGACTTGCTGTCATAGCGGCAAGAACTCTTTTGAGTGCTTTTACTTTCATAATATTTTCCCTCTCATTCTGTGAATATTATCACATAGTATATACAAATTATAATATAATTGTATATATATAACAACCCACGATTTGAAGAATTGGTGGATAAAATGAAGAAATAGTGTATTTTTTGTACATTTGTTAATTCTGGATTTTTATCTCTGCTTATGAAAAAATGCTCTTATCAACAAATAATAACAATAAAATTCCGTAATGGTGATACTGAGGAGTTTTTTGGAATAAATATGCACAAAACAAGAAAAATATATTGTGTATAATTGCTGAAAATAGCAAACATATATTGTAAAAATAAGTTGTATATGCTATAATATTATTGTTTTAAACCAGTATATCGCCAAGAAAAGGAGCTGATCTGTTTATGAAACTGCGAAAACATCTGGCAGCACTTACTGCCGCTGTTACGGCAATAGCTGCGATACCTCTAATTCCATTCAGAAATGACGTTGAAATCCATGCCGAGGATGAGCATACTCACATACACGAGGAAAGTGAGCTTCCTGTTCCTGTTCCCGTAATCAGATCGGAAACGTCTGAGTACGGTCTTGTGGAAACAATCATTATGAATGAGGACGGAACATCTGCTGAACAGAATCTTGTTCCGGAAAGGCTGCCGAAGGCAACTGTTATTCCGGCAAGCTATGATCTGCGTGACAAGGGGATTCTGACTCCGATAAAGAATCAGAAACAGACCGGAACCTGCTGGATTCATGGAGGACTGGCAGCCGGTGAAACAAGCCTTATCCTTAAGGGTATCGCTGATACGTCACTCAATCTTTCAGAAGCTCATGTGGCGTGGTTTACACATTGCTATCTGACGCAGGATAAAAACGATGTCTTTTATCAGGAGGGCGAAAGCTTCGGATATGTCGGTACTGATCGTGAAAATAAAGAGGATGGCTATGATGAAGGCGGAAATTATTACGACTTATATTCAACATTAGGACGCTGGACAGGTGCTGTTATTCAGTCTGCGGGAGAGGAAATCTGGAATTATCCTCAGTTTAATGAATCACAGCGATATGACATGGATTATACTTTTGTGAACAGCGATCTGATCGACGCCGAGGATCATTCGACCATTAAGGAACGTATCATGACAACCGGTCCGCTATGCTTTTCATATCTGACAAAAGGTGAAAACGGCGAGGAATATTTCAATGAAAAATATAATGCACACTATGCGTATAATGCAGAGACAATAAACCATCTTGTAACTATTGTCGGATGGGATGACAATTTCAGCAAGAGCAAATTTCTGAAGCAGCCGGCTGGCAATGGTGCATGGATATGCAGAAACAGCTGGGGAGAGGATTTCGGCGAGGATGGTTATTTCTATCTCTCTTATTACGATACCTCATTCAGTGAAGTGTTTTCAATGGATATGGTTTCCGGAGATAAATATGATAACAATTATCAGTGTAAAGCAAATGATGATCGTATTTTTACATCCAAAGAAAACGGATTTTCAATTGCAAACATATACACAGCTAAAGGCTTTGAGACCATGAAGGCAGTTGGTATCCGGACGTATTCTGCAAATGAACCGTATACTATCCGTGTGTATCTTAACAGCAAGACAGGCTCACCTATGAACGGTCAGCTGGTTCACATCCAGAGTGGTAATATTGAATATGCCGGCTATCATACAATCGACCTTACGACAGGGATTCCGCTTGCTCCTGGACAGAAGTTCACAGTAATTGTAAGCAATCCGACAGTTGGTACATGGTTTGGTATAGATAGTGTTTCAAATACTGAGGGAGTATCATATTTCGCAATGGAGTCGGATATTGCCGGAAATACATATTGGTATCCCTGCGGTATCAATGGAAGTTATACCGGTGAAGTAGGTATTCGTGTTCTTACAAGCGACAATCTGATGATAAATTCTTCTTCGTTTCCGGATGCAGCCTTCCGCAGCTATATTTCCAGTAGCATTGATAAGGATTGTGACGGAACGCTGTCTGCTTCTGAAATTGCTGCGGTCACGACTCTGAATGTCAGCAATATGGGGATTGAGGACCTTAGCGGTATTGAATATTTTACATCAATAACTACTCTGTATTGTAATAATAATAAGCTGAAATATATCAGACTTGAAAATAATGCGGCTCTTGTAAATCTCTATTGTTCCGGAAATTCGTGCGATATCGGCTCCGTTTCATGTAAAGGTTTCACGGTAAGCGGACTTGATATGAGCAAGGTGACTGTAACCTCCGGCGGAAAGAAATCGGGCATCTCTTTTGTACCTGATGCGGGGGCGGAATCCATTACATATCAGTATACCTGTAAAAATGGCATATCAGCCAGCTTTACATTGAATTTCAGCCAGACTCACACCAGTACAGGAAGTGACGGAAAATGTACGAACTGCGGTGTACAAGTCTTTTATGCAAAGGTTATTTCAAGTAATGTAGTATCGTATTATCGTACTCTTCAGGATGCAATAGACTACGCTGAGAACAGTGATGAGTCTGTTACAGTCAGCCTTCTTGACTCTGTTTCAGGAAATTATCTGATTGAATCCGGTGATTTTACTGTTGATAATAACAGTCTGTATATAGTAAGCTGGAATGAAAATCCGGCTCTGAAAATCACAGGAGGAAATATCACGTTTAAGAGTGCGGTTATTTACAATATGAGCACCGGAACTGCACTTCAGATTGATGGCGGTGATGTAGCTATTCAGGATGGCTTCTACGAGGAAGGAGATGATGATGAGGGTACCGGTCTGACCGTAAATGGAGGAACTGTTACGATTACAGGCGGCAGATTCTCTGTAAACGGCACCGGAACAGCTATAAATTCCAAAAAGCCGATCAATTCGCTTCTTCCGACAGGTTACGTTATATGTGATTATGAATCGTCAGCCGTAGTAGCAGAAAAATATATCACGGGAACAGAATCTCAGATATATAGTATCGAAAAATCAGCGATTGCCGGATTGCATTCTTCGCATGATTTTAATTCCGGCACCTCTGTCAATACACAGTCACACACAGCAATCTGCGATCAGTGCGGTATTACCGAAAAACAATCGCATTCCCTTGACAGCTGGGCTAAAGCAGACGAACTTACGCACACATCAAGCTGTATTATCTGTCATTTGAAGGTGACGGGAAGTCATAATATGACAAAGTGGTCAGATGCGGGTTCGGCAGGACATTCCCGCAAGTGTGCGGATTGCGGTTATACTGAAACTTCAAAGCATACATTCAATGAGTGGACAGAATCCGAGGGTAAGCATATAAGAAGCTGTACAGAATGCGGAGCAGTTGAAACATCATTGCATACATTCGGCGAGTGGTCGGACAATGAGGATGGAACTCACAGTAGAATCTGTTCGGGATGTAAAGAAACTGAAACTTCAAAGCATACATTCAATGAGTGGACAGAATCCGAGGGTAAGCATATAAGAAGCTGTACAGAATGCGGAGCAGTTGAAACATCATTGCATACATTCGGAGAGTGGACAGATAACGAGGACGGAACTCACAGCAGGTCATGTACATACTGCGGAGCGAAGGAATCCGGAAAGCATAATTTCGGTGACTGGACAGAATCTGAAAATGGTACACACAGCAG
>JAFXCR010000002.1 GCA_017516465.1 Ruminococcus sp. | reverse complement strand
TAGAATATTTATACATATTATCGGGGGAAACCTTTCTGAGGAAAGGTTGTCCCCCGAACCCCCTTCCAAAGACTTTTAACATTAAAATTTCCGCCTGATAGGGCTCACAGAGAGAAAAAATCAAGTTTCTCATATGTTTGTGGTGTGAGCCCTATCAGGCGGAAATTTAATACTGAAAGTTTTAGGAAAGGAGTTTGAGGAACAACCCTTTTTCAAAAGGGTTTTCCTCAATAACACGCATAAAAATTTCTAAAATACCGCTGTTATAACGGAAGCATAATTATTCTGCATCCTGTTCGCCGAAAAGTCTGATTGCCTTCATCATGATAGCACATTCAAGGCGTTTCTTTTCAAGCTGGCATGAAAGCTTATGAGCAGAGCGGATATCACCCATATACTGGTAATTATTAGCGTTACAGCCGCCGCTGCAGTAGAATTTAGCCCAGCATTTCTGGCATTCAGGTTTTGAATATACATGAGCCGCAGCGAAATCCGCCTTCATTTCCTGATTGAAAGTCCCCTCGTCGATATTACCCATTTTATACTCATCAATACCAACAAACTGATGACACGGGAAAATATCACCGTCGGGAGTAATTGCGACATAATCGTTACCGCAGCCGCATCCTCTCAGTCTCTTGATAGCACAAGGACCCTGATCGAGGTCTATCATAAAGTGGAAGAAGTTGAACTTTCCACCCTTTTTCTCGTTGTCAAGGATTCTCTGTGCAAGAACTTCATACTCATTGAAAACTGCCGGAAGTTCTTTTTCTGTGAGTGCAAATTCATCTGAATCGCCTACTACGGGTTCAACGGAGATCTGGTCAAATCCCTCGTTATAAAGGGCAAAAACGTCCTCTGAGAAGTCGAGATTCTTCTTTGTGAAAGTACCTCTTACATAGTACTCCTTATCGCCTCTGCCGGCAACAAGCTTCTTGTACATGGGCATAATTTTATCGTAGCTTCCTGTGCCGTCAACACGGACTCTGAAGTAGTCGTTGACTTCTTTTCTTCCGTCGATAGAAAGAACAACGTTTGACATTTCCTTGTTGATGAAGTCAATCTTGTCGTCGTCAAGGAGAAGACCGTTTGTAGTGATAGTGAAGCGGAATTTCTTGTTGTATTCGCCCTCACGGCTTCTTGCGTAATTTACGATCTGCTTGACTACATCGAAATTCATAAGCGGTTCGCCGCCGAAGAAATCAAGCTCAAGGTTAGGTCTGTCGCCGGAATTTTCAAGGAGAAAATCAATAGCATGCTTACCTGTTTCAAGTGACATAAGCTTGCGTCCCTTGCCGAAATCGCCGGTAGACGCAAAGCAGTACTTACAGCGGAGATTGCAGTCATGAGCGATATTCAGACACATTGCCTTTACCGGAGAAGCTACGGAATACTTTGCATATTTCTCGTAATCGTCATCGGAGAAAAGAATCTTTTCGTTGTAAAGCTCAACGATTTCCTGATAGCAGGATTCGATATCCTCTCTTGTGTAGTGTTTTGAAAGCTTTTCGATAACCTTTTCACTGCATTTTTCATCAAATGGCGGTTCGATATTGTCAAGAAGATCATATGTAAGCTCGTCCACGATATGAACGCCGCCGCTGTTTACGTCAAGAACAATATTAAATCCGTTAAGCTTGTATTTATGTATCATATTTAACGCACCATCCTAAAAAGTAGAAAAATAGAGGCAGTAAAAACTGCCTCAATAGCATACTTATAATATAGTCAGCAGAATTTCGCTGCTACGATTATCTCTCGCACTTCTGGTTAGCTACTGTGCAAGATGTCTTACATGCAGACTGGCATGAAGCCTGGCACTTGCCGCAGCCGCCCTTCTTAGCGGATTCCTTGAGATTAGCCTTATTGATAGTCTTGATGTGTTTCATTTTAAAAACCTCCTGTTTTCCAATTACGATGCTATCAGCACAGCACCGCTATATCTTTATCACCATTATATCACAATATATCACATTTTTCAATAGCTTTTTGTTTTTTCGTTATTTTCGACAAACCAGTTATTTTGAAGCTGATAAATTTGACCTAATGACCAAAACCACTTTAATAATATTGTTGCTCTTATAGGAATTCTCGTACGCATTATTGAGGAAAACCCTTTTGAAAAAGGGTTCTTCCTCAAACTCCTTTCCTAAAACTTTCAGTATTAAATTTCAGCCGGATAGGGCGCACTTAGAGAAATACTCAAATTACTTATTTGCTTGCGTGTGCCCTATCCGGCTGAAATTTTAATGTTAAAAGTCTTTGGAAGGGGGGTTGGGGGACAACCTTTCCTCAGAAAGGTTTCCCCCGATAAATACATATGAAAGTTCTATAAAACAACACTATCATCAAAGTGATTTTATTCATCAAGTTCAATCAGGCGTTCAAAGTTTTCGTCGATTTTCTGTTTCAGAGTTTCAATTTCAGAGCATTTCGAGTTCATCAGCTCGTAGTCGCTGTAAACATCCTCACGTCCGATTTCCTCGGTAAGCAGATCTATTTTTGCCTGTAACTCGTCGATTTCCTTTTCAAGTGCCCTCATTTCGTTCTTTCTTGCGGCATCTGCACTTCTCTGCTGCTTGCTGCGGTAAATCTTTGTGGATTTCTCTTTTGCAGCTTCTGCCGCCTTTGCGAATTTCTCCGCATCTGCTATACGTTTCTGCTCTGCCTGTTCCTCACGGAGAACATCAAGATATTTATCAAAATTATAGTTATGCAAACGGCATTCCCCGTCTGTAAGCTCGATAAGTCTGTCAGCTATCTTACTGAGGAGATATCGGTCATGTGAAACAAAAATCACCGTTCCCGTATATTCAGAAAGAGCTTCTTCGATAGCCTCTTTTGACGAAAGATCAAGATGGTTAGTAGGCTCATCAAGGATAAGGACATTGGCGTGTTCCTGCATCATTATCGCAAAACACAGCTTTGCACGTTCTCCGCCACTGATTACTCCCGTCTCCTTGAAAACATTTTCCCCCACAAGCCGAACCTGTGCAAGAAGTCCCCTGACCTCTAATTCAGACATTGAGGGATAGCGGCTGTGAAGCTCCTCCATAACGGTAAGTTCACGGTTAAGATTTGCACTTTCCTGTTCAAAGTAGGAAATTTTGATATTGCTGTTCCAGCGAACAATTCCCTTATGCGGAAGCTTTTCCTGAATAATCCGCAGAAGTGTGGATTTTCCAATGCCATTGTCACCGATAATTCCGATTTTTTCTCCCCTGCGGACTTCAAAATCCATTTCATCCACAAGAGTTTTCCGGCTGATCCCCTCACCGACAGAGATATCAATTCCCTTGACCTTAAGCACGTCAATAGGAGGCTCCACAGCATAAGTAAAGCTTATTTTAGCGTTTTTCGTCTCGTGAAAAGGCTTTTCAATCCTTTCAATCTTTTCAAGCTTCTTGCGGCGGCTCTGTGCCATTTTTGTTGTGGACGCCCTCACAAGATTTCGTGCAACATAGTCCTCCAGCTGAGCAATTTCCTTCTGCTGCATCTCGTATTCCTTTTCACGGCGGGCATCGTTTTCGCTTCTCTGGCGAACAAATGCAGAGTAATTTCCTCTGTATCTCGTCAATGTTCCTCTTTCAATCTCACAAATTGATGTACACAGTCTGTCCAGAAAGTAACGGTCATGCGATACAATGAGTATTGCTCCCCTGTAAGAACGCAGATAATCCTCCAGCCACATGATTGTTTTAAAGTCAAGATGGTTCGTTGGCTCGTCAAGAACAAGCAGATTCGGTTCTTCAAGAAGAAGTCTGGCGATACAGAGACGTGTTTTTTCGCCTCCGCTGAAGCCTGCACAGACACGGTTAAGATCATCTCCGGAAAATCCCATGCCATTCAGGATCATGCGGATTTTAACATCAGTATTGTAGCCGTCATTTGCCTCAATCCACGACGAAAGCTGCTGATACTCGTCAGCGGAAGAATTATCGCCAAGCTCGATTTCAAGCTCGATTTCACGGAGTCTGTCGATTGCGTCAAGAATCGGTCTGAAAACGCTTCTCATTTCCTCGATGACTGTTTTTTCGGAATCAAGACCATTCATCTGCTCCAGATAGCCCACGGTAGTCTTTGCGGCAATTGAAACGATGCCGTCCTTTTCAGTAAAACGATCAGGCTCCACTGAACCCGTCAGTATCTTAAGAAGCGTAGTTTTTCCGCAGCCGTTGTTTCCCACAAGACCTATCTTGTCAGTCTCGTCGATGGTAAGAGATACATTATTGAGAAGCTGGTTTCCGTTATAGAATTTGTTTATATTTATAAGACTTGCAAGCATAGAAAATCTTCCTCAAACAAAGACAATGCCGGAACAATCTTCGGCAATGCCGGATTTTTTTGATACATTCCGATGGTCTGAAATTACCGGATATGAATATTTACAAAAAAAAGCCGGACAAAAGTTTGAAATCCGGCAGTTTTGATAAATGTTTCCAAACCCTATTGACACAGCAGATTATTTGTATTATAATAATATAATGTATCAGTATGGAAAAGTATCACTATTCTGTTAAGATATTATATCACACAGAAAAGCTTTTGTCAATAGCTTTGTGAGATTTTTTCAGAATTACAGCATATAATCCGTCCCGGAAACAGGACAGACAAAATATAAGGAGGTTCCGCCTATGGTGAATGTCACACCTAAGCAGTTGGGAAAAAATGTCAGAATGAGCTTCGGAAAAATTACCGAGCCTCTCAAAATGCCGAATCTCATCGAGGTTCAGAAAAACTCCTATGAATGGTTCAGAGGAGAAGGTCTGCGAGAGGTTTTCCGTGATATGACCGCAATCACTGACTATAACGGAAATCTCGTCCTTAATTTCAAGGACTACCGCTTCGATGAAACCCCAAAGTACACCCTTGCTGAATGTAAATCAAGAGGTGCAACGTATCAGGTTGCTATGAGAGCTACCGCTACACTCTGCAACAAGGAAACAGGTGCAGTAAGTGAAAGCGAAATCTACATGGGCGATTTTCCGCTTATGACAGAAAGCGGAACCTTTGTGATCAACGGTGCAGAACGTGTTATCGTTTCACAGCTTGTACGTTCCCCCGGCGTTTACTACGCTTTTGAAAAAGACAAGACCGGTAAGGATCTTTTCAATTCAACAGTTATCCCTAACAGAGGTGCATGGCTGGAATATGAAATGGATTCCAACGACGTTGTTTATGTCCGCATCGACAAGAACAGAAAAATCCCGCTCACTACCTTTATCCGTGCTCTCGGTGTGGGTACTGACGAGGAAATTTTTGAGATGTTCGGCGATGATGACCGCCTTAAGCAGACTATCCTCCATAAGGATCAGACAAAAAACAACTCTGACGCTCTTATAGATGTTTATAAGAAACTCCGTCCCGGTGAGCCTCCTACTGTTGAAAGTGCACTTTCTCATCTCAATAATCTCTTCTTCGATGCTAAAAGATACGACCTCTGCCGCTTCGGACGTTACAAGTACAACAAGAAGCTCGGTATCGCTTCACGTCTTGCAGGGCGTACAATTGCTCAGCCTATCATCAACCCCAATACAGGCGAAATCATGGCTGAAGAAGGCGAAACACTCACATACGACAAGGCTCTTGAAATCGAACAGGCAGGCGTATACTACGCTTTCGTAAACGTTGAAGCCAAGGAATACGTTACTGACGAACGTGGTGAAACTACTATCAAAATAGTTGAGAAAGTAGCCAAGATCATCGGAAACGGCATGGTTGATATTGCTGGCTACATTGACTTTGACGCTACAAAGTACGGTATCAACGAAAAGGTTTCATACAAGGTTCTCAGAGAAATTATGGAAACCTCCGCTGATGCAGACGAGCTTGAAGAAAATATCAAGAAGCGTGCTGACGAACTCGTTCCCAAGCACATCATCCTTGATGATATCTACGCAACTGTCAGCTACTTCCTCAACCTCTGCGAGGGCGTGGGAACTGTTGATGATATCGACCACCTCGGCAACAGACGTATCCGCAGTGTGGGCGAACTTCTCCAGAATCAGTTCCGTATCGGTTACGCCCGTATGGAAAGAGGTATCCGTGAGAGAATGAACATCCAGACTCAGGATGTAAATACACTCACACCACAGACTCTTATCAATATCAGACCTGTTTCTTCAGCTATGAAGGAATTCTTCTGCTCCTCACCACTGTCACAGTTCATGGACCAGAACAATCCTCTTGCTGAGCTTACACATAAAAGACGTCTCTCCGCACTCGGTCCCGGAGGTCTTTCAAGAGACCGTGCCGGATTCGAGGTTCGTGACGTTCATTACAGCCACTACGGAAGAATGTGTCCTATTGAGACGCCTGAAGGTCCTAACATCGGACTTATCTCATATCTTGCCACATTCGCACGCATCAACGAGTACGGCTTCATTGAAGCTCCATACAGAAGGGTTGACAAGGCAACAGGCGTTGTTACAAACGAAGTTGTCTACATGACAGCCGATACTGAGGATAACTACGTTGTTGCACAGGCTAACGAACCCCTCACTGAGGAAGGAAAGTTCGTAAGACCCCGTGTAAATGCACGTTACCGTGAGCAGATCCTTGAATGTCCCAGAGAATCCGTTGATTACATGGACGTTTCACCTAAGATGGTAGTTTCAGTTGCTACATCGATGATTCCTTTCCTTGAAAACGATGACGCTAACCGTGCACTTATGGGATCAAATATGCAGCGTCAGGCTGTTCCGCTTCTTAAGACTGAGCGTCCCTTCGTCGGCACAGGTATGGAATACAAGGCGGCTGTTGACTCCGGTGTATGCGTTGTTTCTAAGTACAACGGAACTATCTCCTACGTTGACGCAGACAGTATCCGTCTTATCGACGATACAGGCATTGAACACAAATACGAACTTATCAAATTCAAGCGTTCCAACCAGGGTACCTGCGTAAATCAGCGTCCTATCGTTTCAGTAGGCGAAAAGGTTACAAAGGGTCAGGTCCTTGCTGATGGTCCCGCAACAGCAGACGGTGAAATATCCCTCGGTAAAAACGCACTTATCGGCTTCATGACATGGGAAGGCTACAACTACGAAGACGCGGTTCTCCTTAATGAGCGTCTTGTCCGTGAGGATGTATTCACTTCCGTTCATATTGAAGAATACGAAATCGAATGCCGTGATACAAAGCTTGGTCCTGAGGAAATCACCCGTGACATTCCCAATGTCGGTGATGACGCTCTGGCCAACCTCGACGAAAACGGTATCATCCGCATCGGTTCTGAAGTAAATTCCGGCGATATCCTCGTCGGTAAGGTAACACCAAAGGGCGAAACTGAGCTCACTGCTGAAGAAAGACTTCTCCGTGCTATCTTCGGTGAAAAGGCAAGAGAAGTCCGTGACAATTCACTCAAGGTTCCTCACGGTGAATCCGGTGTTATCGTTGATGTAAAGGTATTTACAAGAGAAAACTGCGATGAACTCAGTGCAGGCGTAAATATGCGTGTTATCTGCTATATCGCACAGAAGAGAAAAATTACTGTCGGTGATAAGATGGCTGGCCGTCACGGAAACAAGGGTGTTGTATCAAGAATCCTTCCTGAAGAAGATATGCCCTTCCTTCCTGACGGAACTCCTCTTGACATCGTACTCAACCCTCTGGGCGTTCCTTCCCGTATGAACATCGGTCAGGTACTTGAAGTTCACCTCGGTATGGCGTGCAAGGCTCTCGGCTGGCACATCATGACGCCTGTATTTGATGGTGCACACGAGGACGATATCAGATCCTGCTTCCGTCAGGCAAACGAAAAAAGCAAAGAACACCGCAATGATATGTTTGAACTCAACACTATGGATAAGGTTATCAACCCCAATGGTCTTGAATTCAACGAGGACTGTAAGTTCCCGCTTTATGACGGACGTACTGGTGAAATGTTCGATAACAAGGTAACTGTCGGATATATGTACTACCTCAAACTCCACCACCTCGTTGACGATAAGATCCACGCACGTTCAGTCGGACCTTACGCTCTCGTTACACAGCAGCCTCTGGGCGGTAAGGCTCAGTTCGGCGGTCAGCGTTTCGGAGAAATGGAAGTATGGGCTCTTGAAGCTTACGGTGCCGCTTACACCCTTCAGGAAATCCTTACAGTTAAATCAGACGATACTATCGGTCGTGTCAACACATACGAATCAATCGTCAAGGGACAGAATGTTCCTACTCCTGGTATTCCTGAATCCTTCAAGGTTCTTATCAAGGAAATGCAGTCACTCGGTCTTGATGTCCGTGTGCTTGACGAAAATCAGCAGGAAATCGACCTCAAGCAGAACTTTGACGATGAAGATCCGATGCCTTCCAACGATTCATACGCTGATGAGGATACAAGAGATAACTCAGAATACTCAGACAGCGACATTGAAGAAAGCGGCTTCTCCTTTGAAGACAGCGGCGATGACGATGACTTCGGTATGCTCGACGATGGCGACGATTTCAGATTCGACGATGACGACGAAGAAGACGGCAGTCTCGGACTCGATGATGACGATGACGATATCTTCGGCAGCTTTGATCTTGATGACTCCTCCGATGAGGATTAATATAAGCCTGAAACCAATGATACCCACTCTGCGGGAGCATAACATGACTTCCGCAGCAGTGAGATCTTATACCTACTAAACAGGAGGTAGCAGTTTGGAATTTACAACTTTTGAATCAATAAAAATCGGTCTTGCATCCCCCGAAAAGATCAGAAGCTGGTCTTACGGCATCGTTGAAAGACCTGAAACTATAAATTACAGAACTCAGAAGCCGGAACGTGAAGGTCTTTTCTGCGAAAAAATCTTCGGACCAACCAAGGACTGGGAATGTCACTGCGGAAAATTCAAAAAGATCCGCTTCAAGGGCAAGGTCTGTGACCGCTGCGGTGTTGAGGTTACAAGAGCACGAGTACGCCGTGAAAGAATGGGACACATTGAGCTTGCGGCTCCCGTTTCACATATCTGGTACTTCAAGGGTACTCCCTCCCGTATCGGACAGGTTCTTGAAGTTTCACAGAAGCGTCTTGAAGAAATTCTTTATTTCACAAAATACATCGTAATTGATCCCGGCAGCACTGAGCTTGTGAAAAAACAGCTCCTTTCCGAAAAGGAATACATCTCCTACCGTGAAAAGTACGGAGACGATTTCAAGGCTGAAATGGGTGCTGAGGCTATTAAGAAGCTCCTTAATGAGTACGATCCCGTAAGATATGACGCTTACAAGAATCGTCTTATCGAACTCGGAAAAATCTCCTTCGGTGGCAAGAAAATCCAGTGTTTCAACAGACCTGATCAGTGCGACTGTGAGGAATGTGCAAAGTTCAATGAGCTTGAAGGCATCGACTGGAGAAACAATATTGAAATCGTTGCAGACGATCTCAAGGCTGAACTTGTCGGACTTCCCGCAGGTCAGAAAAAGGTAAAGCTCCTTAAGAGACTCCAGATAGTCGAGGCTTTCCGTCTCTCCGGAAACAAGCCTGAATGGATGATTATGGATGTTATTCCTGTAATTCCGCCTGATCTACGCCCGATGATCATGCTCGACGGCGGACGCTATGCAACTTCAGATCTTAACGATCTTTACAGACGTGTTATCAACAGAAACAACCGTCTTAAGAGAATGCTTGAGCTTGAAGCTCCCGACATCATCGTAAGAAACGAAAAGAGAATGCTTCAGGAAGCTGTTGACGCTCTTATCGACAACGGCAGACACGGCAGACCTGTTACAGGCCCCAGCAACCGTGCTCTTAAATCACTTTCAGATATGCTCAAGGGTAAGCAGGGACGTTTCCGTCAGAACCTTCTCGGTAAGCGTGTTGACTACTCCGGACGTTCAGTTATCGTAGTAGGTCCTGAACTTAAAATGTACCAGTGCGGTCTCCCTAAGGAAATGGCTCTGGAACTCTTCAAGCCCTTCGTACTGAAAAGACTCGTTGACAAAAAGGCTATCGCCAATATAAAATCTGCAAGAAAGCTTATCGACCGTGCCGACAACAAGGTATGGGACGCTCTTGAGGATGTTATCAAGGATCACCCTGTAATGCTCAACCGTGCTCCCACTCTTCACCGTCTTGGTATTCAGGCATTCGAGCCTGTTCTCGTTGAAGGACGTGCAATCAAGCTTCATCCTCTCGTATGTTCCGCCTTCAACGCTGACTTCGACGGTGACCAGATGGCTGTACATCTTCCTCTTTCCGCTGAAGCACAGGCAGAAGCACGTTTCCTCATGCTTGCTGCAAACAACCTGCTAAAACCCTCTGACGGTAAGCCTGTTGCTGTTCCGTCACAGGATATGGTTCTTGGTTCTTATTACCTTACTATGGATAAGCCCGGTGAACCCGGCGAAGGCAAGGTATTCCGTGATGTAAATGAAGCCCTCATGGCTTATAACGAGCATTATGTATCCCTCCATGCTAATATCAAGGTAAAGATCACTAAGGATATTGGCGATAAAAAGGTATCAAAGATCATTGACGCTACTGTCGGACGTCTTATCTTCAACGAAAATATTCCGCAGAATCTCGGATACGTTGACAGAACAAACTCAGACAAGCAGTTTGATCTTGAAGTTGCATTCCTCGTTGGAAAGAAGCAGCTCTCTGATATCATCGAACGCTGCATCAAGATCCACGGCACAACAACAACTTCCGAAGTTCTTGACAGAATCAAGGCTCTCGGTTATAAATACTCCACAAGAGCAGCTCTTACCGTTGCTGTATGTGACGCTTCTATCCCGCCCCAGAAAAAGAGCATCCTTGCTGAGGCTGATACAGAGGTTGAACAGATCACAGCTGAGTATGAGTACGGATATATCTCCTCTCAGGAAAAATCCAAGAAGATCATCGCTCTCTGGACTGAAACAAACGACAGAGTTACTGCTGCTCTGAAGGCTAACTTCGACCGCTACAATCCTATCTGGATGATGGCTGACTCCGGTGCCCGTGGTTCTATCTCACAGATCAGACAGCTTGCTGGTATGCGTGGACTTATCGCTAATACCTCCGGCGGCGTTATTGAGATCCCGATCAGAGCTAACTACCGTGAAGGTCTTAACATCCTCGAATACTTCATCGCTTCCCGTGGTGCCCGTAAGGGTCTTGCCGATACGGCTCTCCGTACAGCTGACTCCGGATATCTTACACGTCGTCTTGTTGACGTTTCACAGGATGTAATTATCCGTGAGGAAGACTGCGGAACTACTGACGGTATCGAAGTTTACGAAATCAGAAACGGCAACGAAATCGTTGAGCCGTTTGCAGAACGTCTTGTAGGCAGATTCCTCTGCGAGGATCTCCGTGACGAATCAGGCGAGCTTATCGTTTCCCACAACAAGATGATCAATGACGCAGACGCTAAGAAGATTATTGATTCAGGCGTTGAAAGAATCAAGATCCGTTCTGTTCTCAACTGTAAGGCAAGAACCGGCGTATGTGCAAAGTGCTACGGTGCTAACCTTGCAAACAACAATATCGTTTCTGTCGGTGAAGCTGTTGGTATCATCGCTGCTCAGTCTATCGGTGAACCTGGTACACAGCTTACCATGAGAACCTTCCATACCGGTGGTGTTGCTTCTGCCGACGCAGAAGATATCACACAGGGTCTCCCCCGTGTTGAGGAACTCTTTGAAAGCAGACGTCCCAAGGGTGCAGCTATCCTTTCAAGACTTGCAGGAAAGATTCACATTGAAGAAATCAAGACTACAAGAAATATCATCGTTACCAACGACGAAAACGGCGACTCTGAAAGCTATATGATCCCCTATAACCTCAAGATACGTGTTCAGGAGGGTGAACATATCGAAAAGGGTACACGTCTCACTGAAGGTAATATCTATCCTGCTGACATTCTCAATATCCTCGGAACTCAGGATGTACAGAACTACATTATCAATGAAGTACAGAAGGTTTACCGTTTACAGGGTGTTGATATCAATGATAAGCATATCGAGGTTATTGTACGTCAGATGCTCAGAAAGATCAAGGTTGAAGAAACAGGAAGCAGCTATCTCCTTCCCGGAACTCTCGTTGACCGAAAGGAAATTGACGTTATCAACGAGGAAATTCAGGCACGAATCGACGCTGGCGAGTATGACCTCCAGCTTGTTCAGACAAGTCCTGTTCTTCAGGGTATTACAAAGGCGTCCTCTAATTCTGACAGCTTTATGTCAGCCGCTTCCTTCCAGGAAACAACAAAGGCTCTCACAGACGCTGCTATCAGAGGAAAGAGCGACAGACTCCTCGGTCTTAAGGAAAATGTTATTATCGGTAAGCTCATTCCTGCCGGTACAGGTATGGACTGCTACAACCACGTTGATGTCGTAAGGAATGAAGGCTTCAACGAACACGCTTCACAGCAGACTGCAACTCCGATAACTAATCCCATAGTATAAAAAATTATCCCCCGATACATAATTGTAACGGGGGATATTTATCTGCTGCCAAAGGCTTTCTTCCCCCTTGACAAAGCAATTATATTGTGTTAAAATAATTAAACAGGAGTTATAGGGAGCTCCTGTGAATTTATTTACCATGAAAGGATTTTTAAATGAAAAAACTTACAGCTATTCTTATCATATCATCAATGCTCCTTACATTCGCTTCATGCTCGGATAATAATGAGCCTTCTGATTCAGACCGCAGCCAGCCTTCCTCCGAAGCAGAAACAACTACTGTTACAGAGGAAAAGACTGAATCTGAAAAAGAAACTGAACCCGAAGAAGAAACCAAGCCAAAGGATGATAATGACGACAAAAACAGCGAAGTCATCGACATAAACAACTATATCACTGTTGATACCCCTGAGCCTGCCCTCTGGAAGGCTACTGATCCGGAAACAGGCAACGAGCTTTATCTCATGGGAACGATTCACGTTCTCAGCGAAGAAAAATTCTCTATGCCTGATTATCTCCTCGACGTCTACGAAAACAGTGACGGTATTGCTGTTGAATACGATATCCGAGAGCTTGAAGAAATATCTGGTGCTCAGGAGCTTCTTTTAAAGATGATCTATTCGGACGGCTCATCCATCAGCGACCATATCTCAGAAGAAGCATACGAAGCCGGCAAAAAATGCCTTTCCGATCTTGGTATGTACTCCAGCTTGCTTGATGTCTATAAGCCCGGCTTCTGGGTGAATCAGATAGAATCTATGGCTATGCTCAGCTTTGAAAATCTCTCTGAAAACGGCGTTGATTCGCAGTTCCTCGACATGGCAGCAGAGGATGGCAAGGAAATCGTCAGCATTGAAACTCTTGATATTCAGGCTCAGGCTCTCGTAGGTTATTCCGATGAATACGCTGATTACTGTCTCAGACAACTCCCTGAAGATCTCGAAAATCTTGAAGAAACAGCACAGTCTCTCGGTCAGCTCTACGATATGTGGGCAACCGGTGATATGGAAGGTCTCGACAAGCTTTCCAACGATACAGAAGGTATTCCTGAGGACTTGCTCGATGACGCAGAAGCATACTACGATATAATGCTCTACAATAGAAATGAAGGCATGGCTGACAAAGCTGCTGAATTCATAGAAAACGGCAAAAATTACTTCTTCATGGTGGGAGTTCTCCACTTCGCCGGAGACAGAGGAGTAACAGCTCTGCTTGAAGATATGGGATATACCGTTGAAAGACTTTATTAATAAGGAGAAAATACTATGAAAAAAATATTATCGGCAATTCTTGCCTGCTGTCTCATCACTGCCTGCGGAGCCTCCTGTGAGAAAAAAAGCAGTGATACCGAAAGCACTATCGTTTACGGCGAAGAGCAGAAAAATGGCTCCGGCGAAGATGCTCTCAAAGACTTCTTTACAGCTAACTATACCAGAGACGCCGGAGAAGCTGCGTTCAATTATATGTACACTCAGCAGATGATCGACGATATGATCGCAAAAAACGAATACAGACAGCTTATTCTCAACTATAATAATGGAAAAAACCAGATGCTCGATCTCAGCGAATATACTCCGTCACTTAAAAGCATTGACGAAAAAATAAGCCTATCTGAAGAACAGCTCGGCTGGGCAGAACAGTACCTTAAAGACTTTACTGCAACCCGTGGTATCACCGCAGATGACCTCGTTGTTACAGAAGGCTATAATTTCAAATGCACTGTCATTGATAACAACGGCAATGAAAAATCAGATACCTCTTGTCTTGTAAAGGTCGAAGGCGATGGCTGGAAATTTGTCGGTACTCTCAATGGTCTCGTTGAGCGATATGGTACAAACACCGAAACAACATCAGATGCAGAATAATCAGATAATACTAAAATAACCTGTAACAATGATTCTTTTATGGAATCTTTACATGTATTTATCGGTGGAAACCTTTTTCAAAAGGTTTTTCCTCAACAAAAACGTGTAAAACTCTATAAGAGAACCACTATTACAGGTTGTTTTTATATTATCTAATTATTCAATACCAACCTGCTGTTTAGCAGCAGTGAGAGTATTTTTCATAAGCATAGCGATAGTCATAGGACCAACTCCGCCGGGAACAGGTGTAATATAAGAAGCCTTTTTCTCAGCAGATTCATACTCAACGTCTCCGCAGAGCTTACCGTTATCGAGACGATTCATACCAACGTCAATAACAACTGCACCTTCCTTAATCATATCGCCGGTAACAAAGTTAGCCTTTCCGACAGCAACGACAAGAATATCAGCACCGAGGCAGATTTCCTTAAGATTCTGTGTTCTGGAGTGGCAGATTGTAACTGTTCCGCTCTGGTGAAGGAGAAGCATTGCCATAGGCTTGCCCACGATATTGCTTCTACCGATAACAACGCACTGCTTTCCGGAAATCTCTGTGCCTGTGCTTTCGATGAGACGCATAACTCCAGCCGGTGTACAGGGAAGGAATGCGTACTCGCCGATCATAATTTTACCTACGTTTATTGCATGAAATGCGTCAACATCCTTGTCGGGAGAAATAGCATCGATAACCTTTTTCTCGTCGATATGTGCAGGGAGAGGAAGCTGAACAAGAATTCCGTTTACTCTTACATCGCGGTTAAGTACATTAATAAGATCAAGGAGCTGTTCCTGAGTAGTATTTTCATCAAGAGCATACTCAAATGACTGGAAGCCTACTGCTTCGCAAGCCTTTTTCTTGTTGTTTACATAAACCCTTGATGCAGGATTATTTCCCACGATAACAACTGCAAGTCCAATTTTCAGACCTTTCTCGTCCTTAAGTCTTGCTGTTTCCTCAGCAACCTCCTGTTTTACAGCAGCTGAAACTGCCTTTCCGTCAATTATCTGTGCCATTTATTTATCCTCCTTATTTTCATTATCCTGTTTTTCCATTGAAACTTCCTGTGCCTCGTCAATGTCATCGGCATCAGCAGGGATATCATCATCGTCAATATCATCAAAGAATTCTTCTTCAATATCGTCGTCATCTGCACCAAGCCCGATATCCTCAACAGGAACTCCCATACGCTTTCTGCGTGATTCCTCAATAAGTCTTCTTGATTCTTCCGTATTTACATAGAGTACAAATGCTTCCGGATCTCTCCTTCTTCTGGAGAAAATCACTATCTGAAGGATTACCGACACCACGAAAAGTACGGCAGAGAGAAGCTGTGAAACTCTGATATTTCCGACCATAAGGCTGTCTGTACGCAAACCTTCAACGAAGAATCTTTCTGCACCGTACCAGCCGAGATACATAAGGAATATCTGTCCGTCATATTTTCTGTGCTTTGAGATAAACGCAAGGATTACAAATCCCAGCAGACACCAGAGGGACTCGTATAAGAAACAGGGATGAACGGCATAATCAGCGAAAACTTCTATCCCCTTCTGAGCCATATCGCCAGATATATCAGTAGATTCCCATGCAAGCTCTGCCTGAATTCTTCCGCCTGTCATGCCAAAAAGGCTGTCGGTATTTGTACCATAAGCTTCCTGATTTATAAAGTTTCCCCAGCGTCCGATACCTTGTCCTATCAGGAATCCGAGAACGGTAATATCAAGCATGGGGAGCATTTTTACTTTACGCAGCTTACATATCAGCAGCCCCACAAGAACTGCTCCGATAATTCCGCCGTATATCGCAAGACCTCCGCCGCGGGTGTTGAATATTTCCTTGAAATCGCCTTTGTATTCGCTCCAGTTGAATATCACATAATATGCTCTTGCACCGATAATTCCGCCGATAACTCCGCCGATAACAGCATCGATAGCTCTGTCGGCGTCAAGACCGAAGCGTTTCATTTTTGGCATACAGTAAAGAACCGCAAGCACAAGTCCAAGTGTGATAAGGATTCCATACCACTGGATTTCGAGATTTCCTATTCTGAATGCAGTAGGATCAATTTTGAATTCCCAGCCAAGCTTAGGGAAGGATATTTTATCAAGTTCCGTTATTTTTTCAACTGCCTTCACTTTAATCACTCTCCTTTTACAACGGATAGTACAAGCTTTTCAGGATCAAGCTCACTACGGATAAAATCAAGTACATCCTGTGAGGTCATTTCTGAAAGAACTTCGATTGAATCATACGGACCGGCACCCTCCATGTGAGCGTTTATCATGAGATTTGCGACAACCTCGACATTGTTAAGCTCACGGATTGACATACCGTATGCAGATTTCTTTATACGCTGGAAATCCTTTTCATTTATGCCCTCGCTGATGAGCCTTTCAGCTTCGTTTCTGATGCTGTCACGGATGATCTCTGGAGAAGCTGATTCTCCGCTGAATATCACAGAGAAATATCCGTCACCGACAAAAACCTCTCCGCCGAAGCTGGAATTGATAACACCGTCGTCAAGGAGTTTTTTGTACATATCTGTGGAAGCGTCAGTTATGAGTGAAACTGCAAGTGATGCTGCCATAGATTTTTTCAGACGCTCCTGACCGCTGCATGGACGGCACTTGTAGCCCAGATGGAATATGGGGGCACCAACCGGCTGTATCTCATAGATTTCCGGCTCAACGACAGTTTCCGGCTCATCAGGGAATACTGTTTCCAATCCTTTATCCTCGCACGGTCTGAGGCATTCATCGCATATCGCAAGAACCTCGTCAGCCTTAATATTTCCGGCAATCGACAGCACCATATTATTGAGATTATAAAACGTATGATAGCACTTGTAGAGCAGATCAGCGTCGATCTTTGCAATACTCTCGACTGTACCTGCGATGTCAATCTTAACGGGATGCTCGTGATACATACAGCGGAGCATATTGAAGAACACACGCCATTCAGGATTATCATTGGTCATTTTGATTTCCTGACCGATAATTCCCTGCTCCTTGTCAACAGTAGCCTGAGTAAAATACGGTTTCTGGACGAAATCAAGAAGAATTTTCAGTGATTCCTGATAATTCCCGGAGCAGTTAAAGAGATAGCAGGTCTTGTCGAAGGAAGTATATGCGTTGCCGTTTGCACCTGTTTTAGCGTAAAGCTCAAAAACATCGCAGTCCTCGTTTTCAAAGAGCTTATGCTCCAGAAAATGTGCTATTCCTTCGGGAACAACTGTATATTCTACATCATCCTTCATTCTGAACATTGTATTGATTGAGCCATATTTTGTTCCGAAAAGAGCCTCAACACTGCTGAATCCCGGCATTTCGCATATATAGATATCAAGACCGCTGCTGTGCTTCACATGGATACAGCTGTCGCCTGTTCTTGCACTTGTAAGGATTTTCTTTTCCATTATTCAGCCTCCTTATTGAGCATCAGATAAACACTGTCGGGCTTGAGCGATTTTGCCGCTTCAATGATACGTTCTTTTGTCACTGCCTTGTATTCAGCAAGACGTTCAGCCGGAGTAATGATATTTCCAGAGCAGAATTGCTCGAAATAATATGTCTCGTAGGAAGAAGGCACATCGCCGACCTGAGAAAGTGAGTTTTCAAAAGAAAGCATTGCACTCTGGATCTCGTCGTCAGTTATATTTCCACGACAGATTTCTTCAAGCTGTGCCAGTATCTCAGTTCGTGCCTTTTTAATATTATTTTTCTCTACACCGCTGTCAACCATAAGAGTACCCTTTGAAGATACCATACGACAGGCACAATAGTAGCAGAGGCTTAGCTTCTCACGAACATTCACAAACAGCTTTGATACCGGAGTTTCACCGAAGATAGTACTCACAAATTTAAGTGCGTATTTATCCCGACAGTCCGTCTTGAAGTTCATAACCATCTTGCACTGATTTACATCGAATTCATCGGAAACCTCTGCCAGTTCTTCCTTTACCGGACTTATTCCATCAAACACAACCTTTTCAGGAGTACGGTTTATACCGGCAAATGCTTCTCTGAGCATTTCAGGAATACGGTCGTTTTTCTCAGATGAGATATAGTAGATTTCAATCTGTGCTGTTTCAAGAAGTCTTTTATAAGCTTCAAAAGCTTCCTTTGCCGAAACCGCTTCTGCTGTTTCTTTTGTTCCGTAGCAGGAATTCTCAGCAGGCTCGCCCCTGTATGCAACCTCTGAAGCTCTTGAAATGGCATATCCACGCTTGTTGTTCAGTTCAGCGTCAATGCGGTCAAGAAGATCCTTCTTTGTGATGCGGAAGGAATCCGCTTCAAATTCCCCTTCCGACGCATTGGGATCAAATATACATCCCTTTACTATTTCAAGCATTTCGACGTCAAGATCCTCACCGTCAATTGCAAAGCGGCTGTTTATCCATGAGGAGGACAACCCAAGAATCTGAACATCTCCTCTTTTTCTTGTAAAGCTGCTCAGGGACGCTCCATAGAGAGCCGAAAGCTTTTCGTTAAGCTTTGCTATGCTGTCGTAGCTTCTGCTTGACGAAGACAATGAACTTATTCCAAGAGCATTTGCAGCTGCAGTTCTGCTGCCCAGAACGGTAATGAATCTTACCGTAAGAAAGCTCGTTTTGAATTTTTCGTCAATCACAGATGAATAACCGATATTATCGGCAAGCTCTGTTCTTTCATATTTCATTGGCGGTAACACTCCTGTTCCTGATTGATATGACGCTATCCGGTCATAGTATAATCACCGAAAAGCGAATATGTTATTATTATAACACACTTTCCACTGAATTTCCATACTATTTTGGAATTTTTACTATTTTGTCATATTCAGCTATTATAATGAAGGTCATGAGAAGAAGCATTACCGATGGTACGGGCGACGTACTTCCGCATACGCTGACATTCACCGTCGAAGCCGGAACAATTTCATCCCTTATCAGGTACGGCATAACAATCCGGCATATCCCGAAGCTCAGTGCAGAAGCACAGAAACGCAGCAGAATAAATATCCGGATAGGAAAGCGTCCGGCGATAATCGCTGCTGTCTGGAATAAAACGCATACGCCTCCGGACGATACAAGTGCACAAAGCCACGGAAGCATAGCGTAATTATCTGCCGGAAGTCCGTTCACAGCCGTTATATCAAGCACCGCCGGAATAAAGGCTTCAGATATTTCTCTGCTGAAGCCCGTAAGCGAGGAAAAAACTCCTGCCGCAGCAGAAATCACGCCGCAATAGTCAAGCATTGCGGTCATAACGGAAAAAGCCGTTATCATAAAGCATAGTTCCCCCATTGTCCTGCCGGCAGAAACTAATGATTCTGTCAGAAGTCTGCCGTTCAGGGATATCTGCCGCCGTGAATCTCCTTCTGCGTAACTGCTTTTCCGGAGAATGAACGATACTATGAAAGCCGTCAGGATATTTGCTGAAACAGTGGAAAGAATAATTATCCTTCCGGAAAGAGATGAACCGTAAAGTGTACACGATATACATCCCATGATGAATGCCGGACCTGCACCGAAGCATACTCCGCAGAGTACAGAAGCAGTTCTTTCAGAGAGCCTTCCTGATGAATACTGCTCCGTTATTATTTTAGTTCCGGCAGGATATCCGGCAAACATACTGAATGCAAAAACAGCAAGGCTTTCCCCCCTCATTCCGAAAAGAATTTCTCCTATACGTCTGATAAAACAAGGAATATATCCGAGAATACCGCTTTTCGCAATAATAACGGCTATTATCATCATTGCATAAAGCGAAGGAATTACAACAGTAAGACAGCGGTTTATTCCGTCAGATACTGCCGTCCTGACGAGATCAGTTTCGGCGGCACAGAAATATACAGCAGCAATAAGCAGTACACATTTCAGACAGATTATTCCTTTTTCTTCTGTTTTCTTCATATTAATCACCCGATTAATCATATTATTTGTAGAGGAGAATTATACTCAGAGGAGTGGATATGATTGTTTAATAGAATAAAAGAAAAGGGATTGGATACATTTTATCTCAATCCGCAGATATATTTCGACTGCAACCGTGAACTTCTTATTGAAAACTGCAAAAGAATAGAAGAATACAACGAGATATTCATGCGGTTGGTTTCAGGAACTCTTTACATACAGATATGGGGAAACGATCTCCGTGCATACGACTTCAAATCGAAAGGACTTGTCGTAAGAGGCAAAATATCAAGAGTGGAATTTATCGAAAGGGGCGGCAGCAAAAATGAGAAACAGCATATCAGGTCGGGTAAGAATTAACGCCGCCGGAAAGGATCTCTACGGCTTTATAAACGCTTTACACAGCTGTTCTGTAAAATGCAGCGGACAATATGTAAAAAAGGATGTATTTTACGCCGATATCCGCCACTGTGATCTGAAAGAAACAAAAACGCTTGCAGAACTGTACGGCATTGAGCTGACGTGTGCTGAATATGCCTCTCTTTCTCTCAGACTCCGGCGATACAGAAAACGCTTCGGTATTATTATCGGAGTTCTCATCGCAGCAATATCTGCACTTTACTTCTCGAATGTGGTGGTGACTATCGAGATAAACGGAAATTCCAAAGTAAGCGATCAGGCTATACTGGCGGCTCTGGAGGAGCTTAATATCAAAAAGGGAACTCCCATCAGAAGCATAAATTTTCACCACTGCGAAAATCAACTCCGCGTCATGGTGCAGGGAGTATCATGGGCAGCTATCCGCCATACCGGAAACCGTGTTGTCGTTGATGTTACAGAGATAGTCGAAAAGCCGGAAACCGAACTTAAAAGAATCCCATGCAATATAGTATCGTCAAAGGACGCAAGGATTACATACACAACAGTCTATGACGGTATGCTCATGCACAAGGTCGGGGATTACGTTCCTGCCGGAACACTGATTGTCACCGGAGTTACAACTGACGATACAGGTCACAGCACGCTTCATCATGCAATGGGCGAAATCAGAGGAATTTATGAAGAAACTCTCACCTTCACCGGAGAATACAATACAGATGAAGCGGCTCTTACCGGAAAAGAGGAAACAAAACGTCATCTTTATCTGTTCAGCCTTGAAATTCCGCTGTATATCGGAGAAACAGACTTCAAGGACTATACTTCCGAAGTATCAGAGAATTACCTGAATCTGTTCGGAAAACAGCTTCCGATCGGCATTAAAAAGGAAAAGCTTTCCGAAACGGATATAAAATCTCAGACTCTTACAAAAAAAGAACTTTCCGACCGCCTCATGAAGAAAATATATCTGTATGAAAAGAATTTTCTACATGACAAAAAAATCCTCGACAGAAAAATAACTGAGACAAATAACGATGAAGCTCTTACCTATACCGTAACCTATCAGCTTGAAGGCGAAATCGGCATACAGCGTGAGATATTCGTCAAATAACAAAATCACCACCGTACAAATATAGCAGTACTCTTATAGTAGTTTGTTACGTTTTATTGAAGAAAACCTTTCCTCAGAAAGGTTGCCCCCGATAAATACATATAAAGTTTCTATAAAAGTATTGCTGCTTTTGTACGGCGGTAATTTTCTTACTTATCTTGATTTTTCACGATATTCAACAGGAGTACAGCCCACAATGGACCGGAACTGACGGACAAAGTAGTTATAAGAGGAATATCCGCATTTTCTGGATATCTCCGTTACTGTCAGCTGAGTTTTCTCAAGAAGATTTCTTGCCATTTCTATTCTGAATCCGATCATTTCCTCAATGATACTCTTATTAAAGAAGTTCTTATAAATCTTTTGCAGATAGCTTTTGCTGAGATACAGGCTTTCAGCAATTTCGTTTATCTTCCACGGAAACGCAGGATTCTTCCTTATACTGCTTCTGAGAGCACAAAGCTTTTCATACTGCGGATTTTCAAGATTTTCCGCATTATTGTAGCTGAAAATCTTATTTACCATAGACTGATATACAGCACTGCCAAAATTGACTTCTTCGTTCAGGACAACACTGTAAAGACCGACAGAAAAATCTATATTGAAGTTGTTTTCTGAAAACCTACTCTCCTCCACCTCATTGCGGAAGAACTCAGATATCTCACAGGCACGCTTCTTATCACGGGAAAAAATGCACATTGTATTATTGTTCCACAATCCGCATATCTCGTTATCCCTGACGCATCTTTTCAGAACATCGGCAAAAGCTTTCAGAATATTGCTGCATCTTTCCTCTCCGCTGCTGTAATATACTTTATTCAATCCGACAAGCTCAATAGTAATAATTTCAGCCGCCAAATCACCGGTAAAGAATTCACGGTGCCGAAGAAGTTCCTGTTCTGTTCCCGATCTGTTGAGAAGATCCGTTGTGCTGTCGTAAAGCATCGACATATTACTTCTGAGTATATTATTCGACAGTATCCCCTTGATTCTTACTTGCTCCAGTGCGACATTAACATAGTTGATCCATTGCAGATAATGTGTACTGTATGCCATAGGATTTTTTCCGAAGGAAACAGCACAGTAGCCGAAGAAATTATCATTATAGTGTAGTGGTGATATATAGTAAGCCACAGGATAATTTCTGTTCTGGCTGTATTCCGGAAGAATCTCCGCAGAGCTGAAATATTCGCTGATTTCATCATATTTTCTGGTAGCCATTACCTTTGACAGAATTATCTTGAGTTCATCGCCACAATGGAAGCTGAGCTTATCATTATATATACCCATTGTGGATTCTATGTATTTTTTTGTAAGGCATATCTTAAGTTTTGAGTTTTTGTATACCAGATATGTATAGTTATCAAGCTTATCGGCAAAAACGGACAGGCTGTCTGTATTTGTAATATCAAAAAGCATATCTCCGTAGAGCAGATAGGACTCAAGCCTTTTATCCATTATTTCCCGTCTTGTATCCTCTCTGCGGATTCGTTCAGTTCCAAAACATCCACAGCTTCTGCCGAGGCTTATTTTACCGTATTCGTTAGGAATCATACTGCATATCTTTCCTGTAATTATCCTGTACAGACGGCGGAATGCTTCTGCTCCGAGCTGGAAATTAGGGCGTTTGTATGTCGTAATTGAAGGAATATTGCTCCGTGCATCCGCAGAATCATCATAGCCGGTAACAGCAATATCCTCAGGAACTCTCACTCCTCCGGAAATAAGTGCGTTTGTAAGTTCAATAGCCATAACATCATTTCCGCACACAACAGCGTCAGGACGTCCGTTTTTTCCGGTAATTATTTCAGCTGCCAGACTCTTTGAAGCGTCCTTCCAGAAATCTCCGTACCGGCAGTAATTCTTTTCAACTGGAATTCCGTGAAGCTTCATGGAATTTCTGTAACCTTTGAGCCTCTCCTCAGAAACAAAAATTCCTTTCGGACCAGTCAGGCAGTATATTTTCCTGCACCCATGAACTTCAATAAGGTGATCGGTAATTTTTTCAAAAGCAGAGCAGTCATCAATAGCAGTAGTTTCAAAATGTCTGTGTCCGGGGAAATCAAGAAGCATTACCGGCTTTCCCGTCATCAGGAGAATATCATCTATGTACCTTCGAATCTTTTCGGTACCAAAAGAATTGCGGACATAGAGAAACCCGCTGAATTTATCAGAAAACACAAGGTCACATATATACTTATCAGTATTTTTATGCAGGGAATCGAAATAGAAATTATGCATTGTGGTAATCACTGCAATATCCGTATCACTTCTGAATGCCTGTGATATTATACCACGAAGCTGTTCTTCCTGAAAATCATTGTTGCAGTCGGTCATTACTACACCTATCAGAAGACGTTTTTTCATTGTATCCTCCTTTCAACGTATTGCTGTATACTATTATATCATTCCGTACTACTTTTGGCAAGACTATTTTACACATTTGTCAGTGATTTTGAAAATAATCTTCTCAGAATGATACAATATTGTATTGTTTTATTTTGAAGATTTCTGTATAATATAAACATAGGCAATTCAATTGATAACTTTTTTACCGGTTTAAAAATTATTGAAATGGGGAATTACTTATGAACAAGAATATAAAAAGATTAACCGCATCAGCAACGGCTATGCTTATAGGAACATCAGCTATATCCATTCCGGCAGAGACATCACTCCCTCTCAATGTCTCTGCCGCACAGACAACTAATGTTCTTGAGCATCTTGACAGAGGCATAGCCGCAATAAATACCGGCTCAGGAATGCTCGTGAGCTGGCGATTCGTTGCAAATGATGACGATAACGCTGTCTTTAATCTCTATCGTGACGGTGAACTTATCTATACAAGTGAAAGCGGCAAGTCCACATGCTATCTTGACAAAAACGGCAAGAACACTTCCTCTTACCGTGTCGATACCCTCTCAGACGGAAAGGTAGTAAGCTCGGACGACTGCCGTCTTATCTCAAACAACAGCTATTTCGATATCCCGCTTCAGCCCCCGTCGGCTTCAGGAATCACATACAGACCTAATGATATGTCAGTAGGCGACATAGACGGCGACGGTCAATATGAACTTTTCCTTAAGTGGGATCCGAATAATTCTCAGGACAACTCCAAAGGCGGAGTTACAGGCAATGTCTACATTGACTGTATAAGACTTGACGGAACAAGAGTATGGCGTATCGATCTCGGTAAGAATATCCGTGCCGGTGCACATTATACTCAGTTCTATGTTGCAGACTTTGATCTGGACGGAATCGCAGAAATGACCTGCAAAACAGCCGACGGAACAGTTGACGGTACAGGAAAAGTTATAGGCGACGCTTCCAAGGACTACCGCAACTCTGACGGATATATCCTTTCAGGTCCGGAATACTATACCCTCTTTGACGGAGCTACAGGCGCAGCTCTCGATACTATTGATTATGAACCTCAGCGTGGTGAAGTTTCAAAATGGGGCGACAACTACGGAAACCGTGTTGACCGTTTCTGGGGCTCTGTAATGTACGCTGACGGCGTTCACCCCTGCGTTGTAACAGGACGTGGATACTATACACGAATGACAGCCGCCTGCTACGGTGTTGAAAACAAAAAGCTCGTTAAGAAGTGGTTCTTCGATACTGGAAACAACAGCTCTGCTGCCGGATACAGCGACGGTAACCACAACAGTATGCCGGCTGACGTTGACGGCGACGGCAAACAGGAAATCATCACAGGCGCAACTTGTATTGACGACAACGGCAAGGTATTATGGTGCACAAATCTCGGTCACGGTGACGCAATGCATCTCAGCGATCTTGATCCAACAAGATCAGGTCTTGAGCTTTTTGTCTGCCACGAGGACAAATCATCCGGATGGGGCGTAAGTCTTATTGAAGCTGCAACAGGCAAAAGCATATTCCATCAGGACGGTCCCAAGGACACGGGACGCTGCGGTGCTGCAAATGTTTCCTCTGGAAATCCAGGTTCAGAATACTGCGGACCTTATACTGACGGAATACTCAATGCAAAAGGCGAAAAGGTCACTTCATCAAAAACAACTACAAACTCCTACATTTACTGGGACGGAGATCTTGAACGCGAAATGCTTGACGGTTCTGATAACGCTCCGGCTTCCATTACAAAAATGAGTGCAGATTTCAAAACAAGTACACTCCTTACTACTGACGGATGTGCAACAAACAACTCAACAAAGGCTAACGCTTGTCTCTCAGCTGATATCTTCGGTGACTGGCGTGAAGAACTTATCGTGAGAAAATCTACAAACGACGGTGTGAGAATCTACTGCACTCCGTATACAACAGACTACCGTATCACAACTCTCATGCACGACGCTCAGTATCGTATGCAGGTTTCTTCTCAGAATACCGCATACAATCAGCCTCCTCACACAAGCTTTTTCCTTGGAACAGGATACGATCTTCCCGCAAGACCTGAGGGTGTTGTAAATTCAACAGGAATCGCTGCTCCTCCCAAAACAGGAACAGCCTTCAATACAAACGAAAAATACCGCTTCAAGAACGTAAACAGCGGTCTTTACCTCGAAGTTGCCGGCGGAACAGCCGCAGCCGGAACTGACGTTATTCAGTCAGATTCAGGTCAGAGCTGGACTCTCGTTGACGCTGGCGGCGGATACTACAAAATTTTCTCTGAGGTCGGCGATGGCAAGACATTCATGCTCGATCTTGATTACGGCAAAACTGACAACGGCACAAATATCGGTATCTACACCGATACTGACAGTGACGCTCAGTCGTTCAAGTTCGTTAAAAACGACGACGGAACTTATACAATCTGTACAAAGGCAACAAGGGACGCAAGCTGTATAGGCATCAGCTCCAGCTCCAAAGACGAAGGCACAACTGCTGTTCAGTGGGAATGCAATGACAGTGCAGATCAGAAATGGATCGTTGAAGTTAAAATTGATGCTGTTGACGGCGATCTTATCAAGGGACTTATCGTTCAGGACACCGATAACCGCCCTGACTGGAAGATAGAAAAGAATGTCAATGTCGGCAGCCCCGTTTTCGGCGACCGTGATTTCACTTATTCAGCTCTCCCAGATGAGCTTATCGGCTCTGAGTCTATCCTCACAGCCTGTGATTCAAAGAATGCTTCCGGCGATCTTGGCTATTTCTCAGCAGCAAAGGATATGACAGTATATATTCTCCTTGATACAAGAGTAGAGGAAAACAATTCTGTTCCTTCATGGCTTGACGGCTGGACAAAAACTTCAATGACAGCACAGAGCAGCAACGAAGTTACTTTCAATGTATACGAAAAAGACGTTAAAAGTGGCGAATCCGTTAGCTTAGGCACTAACGGCATGACCGGATATGTTATTAACTATACTGTAATGGCTAAGGAAACATCTGCTCAGCCTTTAAGTCCCGACTACGGCGATGCCAACTGCGATGGAACAGTTAATCTCTCAGACGCAATTCTTATTCTTCAGGTTATCGGAAATCCTGATTCTTACGGCATAACAGGCTCAGACAACTCTCATATAACAGAACAGGGTGCAATAAACGGTGATGTTGCCAATGTCGGTGACGGTCTTACAAACTCAGACGCTCTCGCTATACAGAAATATCTGCTTAAGATTATTCCTGAGCTTCCTGAATCCTGAAGACAAAAATCCCTTTTCCCCCATTTAACGGACTCTTCGGAGTCCGTTTTTTATTTATTTAATGCAGAAATTTCCAGCACAAAAATTTTTTCAAATTTTTTTGATTTTTTTGAAAAAAGGGGTTGACAAATCGTTTTTTATCTGATATAATATTAAAGCAGTCAGGAAATAGAATATATGCGAGTGTGCTGGAATAGGCAGACAGGCACGTTTGAGGGGCGTGTGTCAACCGACGTATGGGTTCAAGTCCCATCACTCGCACCAAACTCCACGATTATCGTGGAGTTTTTTATTTTATCAGAATTAAATTACTAATGTTCTTTATATAAAAACAAGGGCAACCAGTGGTCTTGCGTTCTGAGTGTCAATAAGCATAATTTTTTACAGGCGAACACAGTTCGCCCCTACATTTATTAAACGCAGAATAGCCATTTGTAGAGGACGGCATCTAATCCCATATTCGCTGTTCTTGCTTTTCTACAAAATCAAACGGACGACCACTGGTCGTCCGTTTTTTTCATTTCTGTATTTTTTTGTACTTCTTACCACGTTCTCTTAATTTCCGGAAGAATTCAGACAACAGATACGCACATTCCTGTTCCATAACTCCGCCGATAAGCTCCGGACGGTAGTTATACGGCAGGTCGAACATTTTCTGAACGGAAGCCGCAGAACCGCTTTTCAGATCATACGCCCCGAAGATCACCTGATCTATACGGGAATTGATTATTGCTCCGCAGCACATGGGACACGGCTCAAGCGTGACATACATAGCACAATCCGGCAAACGCCATCCTCCAAGAGTATGACACGCCATATCTATTGCCATTATTTCTGCATGAGCAAGGGCATTACGTGCATTTTCACGCATATTCCTGCCTTCCCCGATGATTTTTCCTGTTTTCCGCTGAACTATTACAGCTCCTACCGGAACCTCACCTTCATCAGCCGCTTCTTTTGCAAGTTCCAGAGCACGCTTCATATATTCTTCCATAGCTTCTCCTAATACATCAGTGCACTTATAGCCTGAACAATACAAAGCATAGCAACAGCCGGAAACGGAAATACCTTCACTGCAAAAAGCAATCGTCTTGATTCAGTAAACTCCGATTTATATTTGACCATATAGCGTTTGTTTTTTCTGTCGCCTGTGTTTATTACTATCGCAGCAAGAATAACTCCGACAGTAAAAACACATATCATGAACAGATTTCGTGTAATTATCATATTTGCTGAAGGATCAACCTCAAGTATCACAATTGCAAGCTGATACATTTTATAAACAATACGCACTATTATCGCCGTATAGATAGTTCCGCTTCTCAGCATTCCGATTGAGGAAACAAACGAAATAAACAGAGCCGCCGGCATGGAAAAGAAATCACTGGTAAGAAGCACCGCCATAGCCGTTGTAACTACTACCGCCGTTACATCCCCGAACTGTCTGAGTACTGAGAATATGCCGCCTCTAAAAAGCAATTCCGTCAGGACAGAGAGAATAACAACATCAAACACGGTATAAATTATGAAATCTTTCTGATTCCACACAGAAACATCGGTTTCCGCACTCGCAAAGTAAGTGTAGATATCCTTCGTTTCGCTTGAATAAGCCTCCGGCAGACATACAATAGTACAAAATATCATTGCAAAGCCTATTGCACCGATAATTTCTGCCGAATCCCGTACAGTGTGCATGATACCGGCTTTAACCGGTATTTTCATTCTCTTGTGAAGATACACCACAGGTATGAGCAGCGTCACCAGAGCAAGCACAATTGTAATTGCTACAATTTCCGTGCTCCCCCCGTATATTCCTGTACTGAACAGATTGGTATGAATATCAACACCAACTGCGTCAAGAGCTACAACTGCAATTTTACCGACGATATTCCGGAGTACTATTACAATGAGCATAATTATTCCGGTTTCACGCATTATTGCACCAAGTACTTTTTTTCCTTCCTCCGTCTGGGAAGGAGTCTCAAAACCTCGGCTTTCATTGAATATTTTTTCTTTGGTATTCTTTTCAAAATTGAATGTAAATGGATTATCCTTATTTTTCCGCCATTCACTAAAATGTCCGTTATATCCGGAGCCTTGTGTTGCGGCGTCGAAATCTTCTGCAACATTTATTATTACTTTTTCTTCAGAATCTGAATATGATGCCACAATATCCCCCCCAAATACTTCGTATATACAAATATAGTCATAATTACGCAATAATATCTTATCATAAAATTGCGTTTTCTATGTTATTATTTTAAATCTATTTCCTTAATAAAATATTAATATATTATTTATTTGAAATATTTTGAGATTATTGTAATTCTTGATTATTTTTTAAAAAAATGCGTGACAAATCAATAAATATAGTGTATAATAGAAATAATAGGCAATATCGTACAAAATTATCAGACATATTCTGCACGATGCTGCCAAGGATTATCTGAAGATCGGAGAGATTATCATGTCAAAAAAACCATTCTATATAACTACGGCTATCGCTTATGCGTCAAAAAAACCTCATATCGGCAACACCTATGAAATAGTTTTCACCGACGCTGTTGCACGTTTCAAGAGAATGCAGGGATATGACGTTTATATGCTCACCGGAACTGACGAGCATGGTCTTAAAATAGAAGAACTCGCAAAGGAAGAAGGTATCTCCCCCAAAGAACACGTTGACCGTGTCGCTGATGAGATCAAGTCTATCTGCAAGCTTATGAATATTTCCTACGACGGATTTATCAGAACTACTGACGAACAACACGAGAAAATCGTTCAGAAGATATTCAAGAAGCTTTACGATCAGGGCGATATCTACAAAAGCTCCTATGAGGGACTTTACTGCACTCCCTGCGAAAGTTTCTGGACAGCTTCTCAGCTTGTTGACGGCAAATGTCCCGACTGCGGTCGTGAGGTAAAACCAGCTAATGAGGAAGCTTACTTCCTCCGACTTTCAAAGTATCAGAAGTGGCTTGAGGATTACATTGAGGAAAATCCCGATTTCATCGTTCCCGAAAGCCGCAAGAAGGAAATGCTTAATAACTTCATCAAGCCCGGTCTTCAGGATCTCTGCGTTTCAAGAACTACTTTCACATGGAGTATCCCTGTAACTTTCGACCCCAAGCACGTTATCTATGTGTGGATCGACGCACTTTCAAACTACATTACCGCTATGGGTTACGATCCCGACGGTTCTTCCGAGCTTTTCAACAAGTACTGGCCTTGTGACTGCCACGTTATCGGAAAGGATATCATGCGTTTCCACTCAATTTACTGGCCTATCATGCTTCACGCTCTTGGTCTTGAAATTCCCAAGAAACTCTTTGGTCACAACTGGATCCTTTTCGGCGAGGACAAGATGAGCAAGTCCAAGGGAAATGTTATCTACTCCGACGATGTTGTTGAATCATTCGGAGTTGACGGTGCAAGATACTACCTCCTCAGCGAAATGCCCCTCAACTCTGACGGTTCTATCACTTACGAATCACTTATCGAAAGATACAATTCCGACCTCGCAAACACTCTCGGAAATCTCGTAAACAGAAGCGTTGCTATGGCTAAGAAGTACTTCAACGGCGAAATTATGGTTCCCGGTGCTTCCGAAGATACAGATGACGAACTCAAGGCAAAAGCTGTTGAAATGCCAGTTCTTGTTGCAAAATACATGGACGAATACCGCATGGCTGACACCATGGACGCTATCATGAGCCTTGCACGCCGTGCTAACAAGTATATCGACGAAACTGCTCCATGGGTTCTCGCAAAGGACGAAAGCACGAAGGAAAGACTCGGAACTGTTCTTTACAACCTCCTCGAAGCTATCCGCTTCATCGGTGTTGCTCTTGCTCCATTTATGCCCGAAACTTCTGAGAAGATCCTCGACGAAATCGGTGCTGAAAAGCGTAATCTCGACAGCCTTGCATCATTCGGAGGTCTTGAAGCAGGCAAATCAGTAGGCGAGCCTGTCCCGCTGTTCGCAAGAATCGACGCTAAAAAGTTCATCGAAGAAGCCAACGCTAAAATGGCTGCTCAGGCTGCTGCCGCTCAGAAGGAAGAAGCCGCTAAGGAGGAAATCATCCTCGCTCCCGAAATCTCTATCGACGACTTCGCTAAGGTGGAAATAAGAGCCGCAAAGGTTATTTCCTGCGAAAAGGTGAAGAAATCCAAAAAGCTCCTTTGCTTACAACTTGATGATGGAATGGGCGGACGTCAGGTAGTTTCCGGAATCGCTCAGTATTACGCTCCGGAAGATCTTGTCGGAAAGAAAATACAGCTTATCGCTAACCTCAAGCCCTGCAAGCTCTGCGGAGTTGACAGCTTCGGCATGATCTGTGCCGCTGATACTCCCGATGGTGTTAAGGTAATCTTTCTTGATGACAGTGTTCCTGTCGGAGCTAAAATCAAATAAACTAACACAAAACAAAAGCCGCAGTACGGATATTTTCCGATACTGCGGTTTTCTTTGTTTCAGCTATTTTTTAGATTCCCCCTGCTGTTCGATGAGCTGTTCCAGAAAAAGCTCCAGCTTACCCTTGTTTCTCTCTGTCAGAAGTGAAAATTTCTCAATGAAACTAAGTTCATCTTCTGTAAACTGCGGATTGGCTTTCCCTTTAAGAAAGTTCGTCCTGCCAGCTATATAATCAATGCTGACATCATAGAAATCGGCGATTGTGACAGCAAAATCCAGCGGAACCGTATGCTTCCCCTGCTCGTAATTCGTATAGGTCGTCTTGTGCATATAAAGCTGACGGCAAAGCTCCTCTTGAGTAAGATCGCTGTCCTCTCTAAGATCACGGATCCTGTGATAATGTTGCATAACTCACCGCTCCTTTTTTTAGTAGTTATACCAAATTATATCATAAATCATGTATTCCTATTGATAAACCACATCATTTATTGTATTATCTGCAATTATTACATCAAAGGAGATTTTATTATGAATTTAAAGCAAAACGCTGTTTCAACAGAACTTGTCAGCAATCAGAGCCACAAAACATCATTCGGAACTATGTACGCCTGTATTCTCATCATCTCGCTTATTCTTATGAGCGTCGCACAATTTTTCCTGCCAGTATCTACAATAAAAGCAGAAGACGGAAAAAAATATTCAATTTCATTATCACAGCTTACTTTTTTATCCAACAACGACTATGAAATGGATATCACATGTGTAAAAAACCACAGCGAACTTGCAATAACCGGTGTTCTGGCAATATCATGTATATGTCTTGCAGTATGTGCTGTATATATTATTATCAGTATTATCCAAATGATGAAGAATACTAACAAAGCCTGCACCACGCTTACAGTTGCGTTTATCCCTATGGTTCTGGCAAAACTTTCGCTTTTCATCACTCATTTACAAATCAAAAATTTTGCAAACCCCGACTCTGTTGAAGAATCTGTATCCGGTATTCTTCACACTGTTCCCTCACCTGACGAATTAATTACAGGCTCCGTAAACATTTCCATCTTTGTTATTATCACACTTGCCGCTGCAATTGCAGTTCCAATTATCTCATTAAAAACAATTCATCGTACATAATAAAAATATCCGCATTTCCTCTTTACACGAAATGCGGATATTTATCCCAACAAAAAACATAACGAACTAAAATCGCCGCAGGTCAACTCTGCGGCGATTTTTCTGTATTATTAAAGAATATATCAGTCAGGGATTTTGAAATACTCCTCAAAAGAGAGATTTCCTCCGGAAGAAAGATACGTGTAGTAATTAAGAATCATCTGTGCATCTGATCCGGTAATTATTCCATTATCGTCAACATCAGCAGCTTCTTTCTGCGTTGAAGAGAAAATCGTATCAACATTACTGCCAAGCAGTGTATACTCTCTGAGGACAAGAGTAGCGTCTGATCCGGTAATAATGTTGTCGAAATCAACATCACCAAGCATAAAATTTCCTGCAACCTTCTTGTAAGTGTCAAGAGCAATATGAGGATATGTCACCTCACGTCCTGTTTCCGGCAGACTGCGGTAAACCTTTGTCAGGAGACCGTTATCGTTATGAAGAACTCCGATAGTATCAAGAATCTCCGCCGCAATCGCAAGATGACCTCTCTGATTCGGGTGAAAATCCCTGTCCTTGCCTGAAAGCTCAATATCAGTAAAATAATATGCGTAGCCCTGTTCTGTTTCCGCCTGTTCAGGTGTAAGCGATGTAAATTCATAAAGAACATCTGCAAGCTCAACGCCCTCTATTGCCGCAAGCTTTGTTCTGAAATCAGCAAGAATCTCCTCGAATCTAAGTCTTACCATACCTGCCGCAACTGCTCTGTCTCCTGCCAGCTTTTCCTCCATGAACTCAGGGGAGAACTGTAAAGGCTGATAAACGCTCTGGACGATGATTCTTGCATCGGGGTTAAGCGATTTTATGATGCCGACAGCTTCTGTGATATTCGGAATCATCACCTCGCTGATATAACCCTCATCCTTTCCCGAACCTACACAGAGACCGGAATAAATATCCATAAGAACCATGCCAAGCTTAAGCTGGGCTGCAAGACCTGTGGAAGCAAATTCAGTAACAACATCGATATTAACGTACGTCATAAGCTCAGAAATTGAAAGCTCCTGCGGAATGTTGTCCTTTGTGTAGCCTTCATTAAGAAGTCCGTTATCAGCCGCAAAACCCAGAATCTCCTTTGCAGAATAATTCATCAGGTCGTTGCCGCCGATTGAAACAACTACCACTTCAGCACTGGATATAAATTTTTTCTGTTCATCTGAAAGATTTTTCACATCATCAAGCATATCGAATGTAGTATCACCTGAAACGGCATAATTTTCCACCTTACAGTCAAGATAATCTCCGATTATCTGACCATAATTATATTCCTTGTCAGGATCGAGACCATATCCTGAAGCTATACTGTCGCCGAAAATCGCAATTCCGTCGATACCGTCAGTTTCACCTGTGGCGTGTACAGGCGGAATAGCTGCAATTGTCGCACCCATAACCGCTGAAATAAATACAGATAATATCTTTTTCATTTTTGTCCTCCTTGTGCCAAATTAAGTTCAATCCTATAATTTTTAATTTTCCTTAACCGTATTATAAACTATTCTTAACAAATTGTCAAGCAGATATTCATTGACAAAAATTAGCAGGCTTACTATAAAAATATATTTTTTTACTTGCATTTATTGCTAAAAGTCTATTGACATATATATCAAAAAAGTGTATAATAATTATGTTGTATTTATTTGCATAGTATTACTATGGCAGTTTATGCGGCTTTGTTTTACATCATCCTCGGAAGGCAGCTAAAAATAAACATTTGCCCTCCGCAGTATAAATATGATTCAAACAACTGTGCAGTTATACCTGACGATACTCATATTTTCCCGTCAGTTATATGCACCGGACGTTGAACGTCCATTTTGTTTTACGAGTACTGCTTTAAGCAGGCTCTTAATCAATATATTTAAATGAATAAAATAATGCGGCATTTACCGCCTTTTAGTAATAGGTTTATAATACAAGATTATTAAATTAATTATTAAAAAAGGAGGTAATGCACTGTATGGACTTGATTGTTGCTATTATTCTGATTGTTGTAGCTCTCATCGCAGGTGCAGCAATTGCCGGACTCATCGCATACAAAAAAGGTATCGCTGCCGGCATCGAAAAACGTAAGCAGCAGGCAGAATCTTTGATCGGCTCCGCTGAACAGCAGGCAGAACGTATCGTTGAGGACGCAAAAAAAGATGCCGACAACAAAAAGAAAAGTGCTCTCATTGAGGCAAAGGACGAAATTCATAAGCTCCGCACAGAAGCTGACAAGGAAATCAAGGATCGCAGAGCAGATTTATCACGTCAGGAAAGACGTATGCAGCAGAAAGAAGAGAATCTCGATAAGAAAAACGACAACCTCGAAAAGAAAGAGGATATCCTCAATCAGAAGATAAAATCCGCCGATGAAAAGCTTAAAGAAGCGGAAACTATCAAAAAAGGTCAGCTCGATGTCCTTGAAAGAATCTCCGAATTCACAAAGGATCAGGCTAAGGAATACATAATCTCCAAGCTTGAGGAGGATCTTGTTCACGAAAAGGCCGTCAAGGTTGCAGCCTATGAACAGCAGATTAAAGATGAATGTCACGAAAAAGCAAGAGGCTATATCTCGCTTGCTATCGCTAAGGTGGCGGCAGATCAGGTGTCGGAAGCCGCTGTCTCCGTTGTTCCTCTCCCAAATGACGAAATGAAGGGACGCATCATCGGACGCGAAGGCAGAAACATCAGAACTCTCGAAACTCTTACCGGCGTCGATCTCATCATCGATGATACACCCGAAGCTATTACTCTCTCCTGCTTCGACCAGATTCGCCGTGAGGTTGCAAGAATTGCCCTCGAAAAGCTTATCGCTGACGGACGTATCCACCCCACACGCATTGAGGAAATGGTCGACAAGGCTCGCCGTGAGGTTGAATACCGCATCAAGCAGGAAGGTGAGCGAGCTGTTATCGAAACTAATGTACATGGCGTAAATCACGAGCTTATCAAGCTTATCGGACGCCTTAAATTCCGTACAAGCTATCGTCAGAACGTTCTTGACCACTCCATCGAAGTGGCAAAACTCTGCGGAGTTCTCGCATCTGAGCTTGGCGTTGACGCAAATATCGCACGCCGTGCCGGTCTTCTCCACGATATCGGTAAGGCTCTTACTTCTGAAATTGAAGGCTCACACGTTCAGATCGGTGTTGATGTATGTAAAAAATACAACGAAAATCCCGTTGTTATCCATGCAGTTGAGGCTCACCACAACGACGTTGAACCTAAAACTGTTATCGCTTGTATCGTTCAGGCTGCTGACGCTATATCCGCCGCAAGACCTGCCGCAAGAAGCGAAAATTACGAAAGCTACATCAAGCGTCTCCAAAAGCTTGAGGAAATCTGCACATCCTACGAGGGCGTTGAAAAATGCTTCGCCGTTCAGGCAGGTCGTGAGGTCAGAATCATGGTTATTCCTGAGATTATTAATGATGAAAAAATGGTTCTTGTTGCAAGACAGATCTCCCAGCAGATTGAAAACGAAATGGATTATCCCGGACAAATCAAGATTAATCTTATTCGTGAAAGCAGAGTTACTGACTACGCTAAATAACGCTGAAAATTGCGGACGGTTAATTCCGTCCGCTTTTTTAAACCATCGAATTTCAATAAGAAAGGTCTGAAGCTATGGCTAAAAATCTAATGAATACCTCGGATAAATCCAACTTTATCCTCAATATGACAGAGGAACAGTACTCAAAGACAGCCTCTCTCGGTCTTATCGCTGCCTGTCTTTCTGTATCGCTCTTTACCATTCCTCCTGAAGTCAGCAAAGAAATGACATATTCCAGTGCCACGTTCGGCCTTGTTATTCCCGGAGTTTTCTGCATGATTATGGCTCTTATCGCTATAATCAGGAAATTCATCACAGGCAGTGCAATCTTCTCCGCCTGTGCTTTCGGTGCAATGATCGGTTGGGGAGCAGTTTCCATGCTCGATTCATACGACATCAACATCGGATTCTACGGATTTCCGCAGCGTGGTGAAGGACTTCTTGCAATCATCTTCTATTGCTGTTTCTTCATAACGGCTGCCTCGTTGAAACGTCAGAAAGCTCTGAAAAGCGTTATCAACGGAATTATTCTTGCCGGTATCGTGAACTCTGTTTTTGCTATGATACAGATATTCACAGGCGAGTTCACACATTATCCGCCAGTTCTCACCAATCTTGATTTCGCCGCTTCCGGACTTTCACAGTCTCCTATCTTTCTTGCAATGACACTCTCTCTTGCACTTATAGCAGCACTGGTATCATTTGCTCTTACATCTTCCGGAAAATACCGCATATTCTGTCTGACAAGCTCCTGTATATTCACTTTTGTCATGATCTATACCTTCTCTTTCATGAGCCTTGCCGGTATAGCTCTGGCAGTTATATTTGCAATTGCAGCCGTTATAATCAGAAAATCACCCAAAAAAGCACTTTTACTTCTGATTCTCCCCGCAGCATCCGGAGCACTCGCTTTTGTACTCTGCTTTGCCGGAATCGGCTCAAAATCAAACAGCTACAAGCTTCTTGACGGCAAGACTCTCTGGACTTTCGACTCATATAACAGAATTTCAGCAAGCGGACTTTATGACGACCGTGCCGTTGATATCAATGATACTTTTGATGTATATTATTTCCTCAACACAAAAACAATTGATATCATCAAGGAATCTTCCATGACTGGTACAGGCCCTGAACAGCTTGTATATCCTCAGTTATACACTGTAAAATCTTTGACTGGTGAAGAACTCAAATCCGTTACTGATATCGTCAGCAACAACAAAGGAACCTTCGACAAGGTCTACAACGAATATCTCTACACCGCAGCAACAAGAGGAATCCCCTCACTTATCGCTCTGCTCTGTATACTCATTCCTGTTCTCTGTTTCGGCTTCAAAAATGCAAAGATCGCTGTTGAACCAGAAAATGCCGTTCTTTTCCTTGTAACTCTCGGCGGAGCACTTATCTTCCTCATCGGATGCAGCAATATCACTTTTGCACCGATTTTCTGGGCTGCTGCCGGAGCTTCATGTGTATGCCTCGAAAAAAAGAAGCTGCCTGAAAAACAGAAAACTGAAAGCAATTCGTAAGTCATGACTAACAAAAAACGCTTGATTTTTTCAGAAAATATGTTACAATATATTTAAATAAGAGTGTATCACTCTTAAATAATACGGAGGTGCATACTTATGGCATACAAAATTTCAGATGATTGCATCAGCTGTGGTGCTTGCATGGGCGAGTGTCCAGTAGGTGCTATTTCAGAGGGAGACGGAAAGTACGTTATCAACGCTGACACTTGCGTTGACTGCGGTGCTTGTGCAGGTGTTTGCCCTGTTTCAGCTCCTGTTGCTGAATAATTCTATCAGAAAACAATGATAGACAGCTCTCTTTCAAGAGGGCTGTCTATTTTTTTTGCAAAAATCACCACTATTTTCTCAAAAGGTAGTGACATTTTAAAAAATTTGTGTTATAATAAAATAAGTATATATTTACAAAAGGATGTGATTATATGTCTCGTAACTATGATGTCATTATCGCTGGCTGCGGTGCTGCCGGTCTCTATGCCGCAATAAATCTTCCGGCTGATCTTAATATTCTTATCCTCTGCAAGCGTGAGCTTACTCTCTGCAACTCCTCTCTCGCTCAGGGAGGCATCGCAGGCGTTTATAATTCACCTACTGATAATCCTCAGTATCACCAGAATGATACTATGATAGCTGGCGGATTTAAAAACAATGCAGACGCCGTTCATACTCTTGTCAGCGAAGCTGCACAGGATATCGAACGCATTATAAATCTCGGTGTTGACTTTGACAAAAATCCCGATGGCTCGTACCACCGCACCCTTGAAGGCGGTCACAGTCATCACCGTATCTTCCACCATGCCGATTCTACCGGCAAGGAAATCGCTTCAAAGCTCCTCAGCTATGTCCAGACTCTCGATAACGTCGAAATAATGGAAAACACCTTTATGTGCGAAGTTAAAAAGACCTCCACAGGCTATTCCGCTTTCCTGAAAATGCCGGACAACTCCTACGAAACCTGCAACTGCCACTTCATGATTCTTGCTACCGGCGGTATCGGCAGAGTTTATAAATATACAACTAATTCCGCTATCGCTACCGGAGACGGTATCACATTTGCCTACGAAATGGGAGCTAAAATAAAAAACCTAAGTTACGTTCAGTTCCACCCCACAGCCTTCAACAACAAGGAAACCCGTGAATGCTTCCTCATTTCCGAGGCTGTCCGCGGAGAAGGTGCGTACCTGCTCAATTGCAAAAAAGAACGCTTTATGCACAATTACGACCAGCGTCTTGAGCTTGCTCCGAGAGATGTCGTTTCACATTCTATTATTCTGGAAGCAAGAAAACAGAATTCTACCGACTTCTTCCTTGATATCAGCTACAAGGACAGCGATTTCCTGAAAAAACGATTCCCCATGATTTACCATAATCTTATGGAACAGGGCTTTGATCTTACAAAAGAGCCTATCCCGATTTATCCGTGCCAGCATTATCTCATGGGCGGCATAGACGTCGATATGAACTCCGAAACATCCCTGACCAACCTCTTTGCCTGCGGAGAATGTTCTCATACAGGCGTTCACGGAAGCAACAGACTCGCAAGCAATTCGCTTCTGGAAGCTCTCGTATTCTCGCGTCATGCCGCAGATACAATCGCTTCCCGTATTGATTCTGCTCCGGAAGGCTTCGATGAAGCAGAATTTGATGCACATATCGGAAATAGCCGGATCCCAAAGGGATACCGCACAGAAACAAGAAATATCATGCAGCAGGCTCATTTCGTCATCCCCGACAAACAGGCTGCTACTGAAGGTCTTGAACGCATTAAGAAAATGCGGAACGATCTGCTTACCGGAAACTATCTCATGGACGCAGACTACGTTCTTGCAAAATCAATCGTTACCGTTGCAGAAATAATCCTCAGTGAAGTAACTCAGTAAAGGAGATTATTATGAAGCTTTTACAATGCTATATTGACAATATCATTACTACCGCCCTTATGGAGGATATTAACTATATCGACGCCGCTGCGGATAATCTTATCCCCGAGGAGCACAGAAGCTCCGCCTACTATGTCGCAAAGGATACAGGCATTGTCTGCGGTATAGAAATTGCAAAGCGTGTTTTTGAACTCGCCGGCGGAAACGTGAATTTCAACATCCTTCTGAAGGACGGTACAAAGGTAAATAAAGGCGATATCATCGCTGAGCTTGAAGGAAGCACTCTCACTCTGCTCAAGGGAGAAAGAACTGCTCTTAACCTTCTCCAGCATATGTCAGGAATCTCAACTGCCACAAACAAATGTGTGGAGCTTGTCAGCGGAACAAACGCTTCTGTTACCGATACAAGAAAGACTCTCCCAGGTCTCCGTGCTCTCCAAAAATATGCAGTGACCGTCGGAGGCGGAAAGAATCACCGCTTCAATCTCTCCGACGCCGCAATGCTCAAGGACAACCACATCGACGCTTACGGCGGAATTACAGCCGCAGTTTCAGCTCTCCGTGAAAAAATCGGTCACACAGTAAAGATTGAAGTCGAAGTCAGAACTCTTGATGAGCTGAAAGAAGCTCTCGAGAACAACGTGGAAATCATCATGCTCGACAACATGAATTGTCAGGAAATGTCTCAGGCTGTTGAAATTACTGCCGGATGTGCTCTCCTTGAAGCATCTGGAAATATCACATCGGAAAATATACGCTCTGTTGCAGAAACCGGCGTTGATATCATCTCTCTCGGAGCTCTTACACATTCCGTTAAATGCTTCGATATTTCCATGAAAATCAAAAAGTAATTCTTAGGCAATGACGCACAAAGCCCGCCTGACGGCTTTATATATGATTTGCTTTCATATTTTGCACAATCTTTGTGCGGTATTGCACTTATTCTATTATTATCCACTTGACGCAACCCCCTTATTGTGATATACTAATAAAAAACATCTTAAAAAGCGAGGAAAAAACATGAAAAAATCAAAAATCTCAGCACTTCTTCTCTGTGCAGCTATGGCTCTGTCTGTATCCGCAGGATGTGATAACAACAACAAGAGCAGTAAGGCTGATAAATCTGCTTCCAATGCAGAAAAATACAACAACCCCGGAAATGAGGAATCTACAAAAAATACTCCTCAGGAAATGACTATTAACCCGAATCTCGGTGAAAATCAGATCTCCGCAGGTATTGACGAGGAAGCTGACGCAAACGATACTGTATTCAAGCTTAATTCTGTTGTTGACGCCGGTGTTCAGGGTTCAAACGGAAAAAAATATATCTATCTCAACGTTGACATCACAAACAACACTGACGAAGATTACAGTCTCAGCAGCCTTAACAACTTCTACCTCCTCCACGACGACAATATCATGGAAACCTCCGACCTTTCCACAATGTTCTATGCTAAAAACAATCTCAAGGATATTGAAATCACTCAGGATCCTATAATCATTCCTGCTAACAGTAAATTCTCCGGATTTATCTCCGGCTTTGAAGTTGATCCCAACCTCGACAGCTTTATCGTTGGCTTCTACCCCACTCAGAACGATATTGGCAACAAGCAGACTGTTATCGAAATTGAAGTAACTCCTGATGACATCCAGCCTATTAATAACTAAACATTAATTAAAGCAGTCTCATATATGGGACTGCTTTTTTATTGTAAAGAAAACAGACAGAACATAGGTTATTCCGCCTGTGAGTGCTGATAGAAGTATTACCGCAGTACCGTCTATTCTGTGAGATTCCGCAACAGAAGCCGTAAGATACGCTGTTCCGCCGCACATCAAACCAGCATAGACGACACCTATAAGCGGAGCGATATTTATATGTACTCCCGACGACCTTACAAAAGCAATCAGCGATAGTGCAAGTATAACCCCATAGCATATTGTAGTTGAAAAAGCAGCTCCGTCAACACCCATAGACGGAATAAGAACGAGATTTCCTACAAGCTTTACGGTTGATCCGACAAGCATTATTTTCAATGGCAGAATTGATTTTCCTATCGCCTGAAGCATACTGAAAAGCGGATAGGATACACACAAAAAAACCATTCCCGGCATCATCAGGCGGAGAGCATTGATACACACCACCACCTCATCCGACTGACGAGGAAACAAAAATTCCATAATCTCAGGTGCTAAAACTATTATTCCTGCCGCTGCCGGAACTGCAATCACAAGTGAAGTCAATATAGCCTGAGACGAGCTTTTTTCAAGTGCAGTACGACTTCCGCATTCCCAGTGATCTGTAATGCAGGAGAGTGCACCCTTGCCAAGCATATTTGTTACTGACGGTACAAGATTGAATACCGTCAACGCTATTCCAGCAAAAGAACCGTATATAAAATGTGGAAGCTCCGCTGCAGATACTCCGGCAGGAGCCTTCACGGATGTGCCAAAGTACGATATACAACCAATAACCGTCCACATATCAATAAGTGCAGTAAGATTCGTTACAAGAGCACTCACACCTGTCGGAAGTGCTGTACCGATAAGCTCACGGGTTATCCTCCTTCTGCTCATGACTGTTCTCTCATCGGAATTTTCACATCGGCTGAACAGTCTGAGTACTGCAAAAAACAAAACTGCTCCCAGCGACGACAGCGTAACTCCCATAATTCCGGCAGCGGCGGCAAGTGCCCTCACATCCGTAATTGCCGGAAATAATCTTATAATGCTTTCACTATGGGCAGTAACGTATCCACAAAGCCACAGACCTCCGAAAACCTTTACCACGCCTTCAGCAACCTGCGACAGTGCAGTAGGATACATATTGCTTAATCCCTCGTAATATCCACGCTCCACGGCAGTTATGCATCCGAAGAATACTGCCGGTGATATCATAGCAACTGCCGCTGCAGCCTGAGGACTATTCACGGAATACACGCTGAACGGCTTCGCAAGAACAAATGTAAATATGCTTCCGGCAAGTCCTGTGACAGAGAAAATCACGAGAGCTGTACTTCGGATTTTCTTTGCATTTTCAGCCATTCCAAGAGCCATACTCTGTGCTGTCATCCGTGCCACAGCAGACGAAACCCCCGTTACTGTAAGAGCATAAACCGGCATGAACAAACTATATGCACAGCTGAAATAACTCATGCCTATGCCGCCAAGTATATTCGTCAACGGTATCTTGAAAAGGGCTCCGAGAACCTTTGCAGCTACGGCAGAAAGCATTAGTATGAGCGATCCTTTGATAAACGATTGTTTTTTCATATAATCAACTCTTTCTTTTTTCCAATGACATACCGTACAATTATTGGCTGTCAACTTTGTGCATTGTTGCCTAAAGAATACGGTTTTTACAAATATATGTTGCAGAATTGAAAAATATGTGGTATAATAATAAAAGACTTTACTGCATTGCACATGAAAAGTTTTGTAAAGTTTTGTGCGGTGTTGCCTTTACTCAATCTGCCGCACGTCAACGTGCCGCACTGTCTCATGTATACAATGAAAGGTTGGTTTTTTTCATGGAATATAAATTTTCCGATAAAGTAAGCGGTCTGCAGGCTTCTGCTATCCGTGAAATACTAAAACATACAGCTGATCCGAGCGTTATTTCATTCGCTGCCGGAAATCCTGCTCCCGAAGCCTTCCCTGCTGAACGTATCGCTGAGCTTTCCGATGAGCTTCTCAGAAATGAGCCTATTCTCGCTCTCCAGTACAGCATCACCGAGGGATATACTCCCCTGAGAGACTATCTCAAAGGCTGGATGACAGAAAAAGGCTGCTTCCGTTCCGGCTCAGATGAGCTTATTATCACATCCGGCGGTCAGCAGGCTAACGAGCTCTCATGCAAGGTTCTCCTTAACGAGGGAGACACACTTCTCTGCGAATCCCCAAGCTTTATAGGCTCTCTTAACGCATTCCGTTCATACAACGTAAACCTTAAGGGAATCGAAATGGAGGATGACGGAATTGATCTTGAAAAGCTTGAAGCTGTCTTAAAAACAGACAACAATGTAAAGATTCTGTATCTTATCCCGAATTTTCAGAATCCGACAGGACGCACTATGTCTCTCGCTAAGAGAAAGGCTGTCTATGAGCTTGCCTGCAAATATGATTTCATAATCCTTGAGGATGATCCTTACGGAGAACTCCGATTTGCCGGTGAAAACATCCCTTCAATCAAGAGCTTTGATACAGAAGGACGTGTTATCTACTCCAGCACCTTCTCAAAGCTTATCTCCCCCGGATTCAGAACTGGATTCGTATCTGCTCCTGCTCCGATTATTCAGAAAATCGTTGTATGCAAGCAGGTATCTGACGTTCACTCAAACATCTGGGCACAGGTAATTTCTCACCGCTTTATGACAACAATAAACCGTGAGGAACACTTTAACAAGCTCCGTAGTATTTACAGAGATAAGGCAGAGCTTATGCTCAGCTATATCGACAGCGGCTTCTCAAAGAAAATCTCATATATCAGACCGGAAGGCGGACTCTTTATCTGGTGTACCCTCCCCGATGACTGCGATATGATGTCCTTCTGCAAGAAGGCTGTTGAGGAATACAAAATTGCAATTGTACCCGGAAATTCATTCAGCATAAGCGAAAATGAAAAATGCAGTTCCTTCCGCCTGAACTACTCAACTCCCACAAATGAGCAGATCAGAACCGGTATGGAAATCCTTGCCAAAATGACAAGGGAAATGCTTGATTAATCAAAATACATGTAAAACGAAAGGAAAATTACTATGGCAATCACAAACACAGGCAGATATTCAGTTACACAGAAATACCTCATGACAAGAGGACAGGCTATCAACTTTCCGGCTGAAATATTTGATCCTAATTTAAAGAAAAACGACGTTTACGGCGTTGTTATCGACATTCCTATGTCACCTGAAATCCTTACAACTATGGTATGCTTCATCAACGGTGCGGCTAATCTTTACTTCAACAATGGCGGAGAATATTCAGGTGCTGCTCAGAAGCACAGAAATCTCGTTCAGGTTTCACATACTCTCGTTGCAAACGCTGGTCAGCTTCTTCCCAAGGCAGAAAAGACAACAAAGTTTGATCTTCCTACAAACAGAAGCCACAACATCTTCCTTCTTACAAAGGGTGGCGTTTACAAGGTAAATCTCCCCTCCGGCAAGATTCCAGCAGAAGAAATTGAAAAGCGTTCCTTTTACGTTCTCTACCAGCGTGTTCTCAACGAGCTCAGAAGCTGTCAGCTTAAGGATGCCGCTGCAACAGGAATTAATCCCATCAAGTAAACCTACGCAACTATGCCTGCCCTCTCCGGCAGGCTTTAAGGAGAATTTTTACTATGGAAGATAAAAAGCTGATTTTCAGCGGTATTCAGCCTACGGGAACATTTACTCTCGGCAACTACATCGGTGCCGTAAGAAACTGGGGACCTCTTCAGGATGAATACAACTGCATTTACTGCGTTGTTGATATGCACGCTATTACTGTAAAGCAGGACCCCGTGAAGCTCCGTCAGAGCAGTCTCAATTCCTACGCACTTCTTATGGCGTGCGGTATTGATCCGGAAAAGTCCATTCTCTTTATCCAGAGCCACGTCAGAACTCATGCAGAATTAAGCTGGGTTCTCGGATGCAATACCCAGTTCGGCGAGCTTTCACGCATGACTCAGTTCAAGGACAAGAGCCAGCGTCACCCCGACGATATAAACTCCGGTCTCTTTACCTACCCTGTACTTATGGCAGCCGATATCCTCGCCTACAATGCCGATCTCGTTCCTGTGGGCGTTGATCAGAAACAGCATCTTGAGCTTGCAAGAAATATCGCTCAGCGTTTCAATCAGCGTTACGGCGACTTCTTTACGCTCCCTGAGCCTTACATCCCTAAAGTTGGAGCAAAGGTTATGTCTCTTCAGGATCCGACAAAGAAAATGTCCAAATCTGATGATAATCCCAATGCGGTTATTCTTATCCTCGACGATAAGGATACTATCATCCGCAAGTTCAAGCGTGCCGTTACAGACAGCGAAACTGAGGTCTGCTACCGTGACGGCAAGGACGGCATAAACAATCTTATGACTATTTATTCCACTGTTACCGGCAAGGATTTCGCTTCTATCGAATCCGAATTCGCCGGCAAAGGATACGGCGATTTCAAGCTTGCTGTCGGTGAGGCAGTCGCAGATCATCTTGAACCTGTACGCACTGAATTCGCTCGTCTCTCCAAGGATAAGGAATATCTGAAAAAGTGCTACACTGAGGGCGCTGAAAAGGCTCTCAGATACTCTCAACGCATCCTTTCAAAGGTTTACAGAAAGGTCGGCTTCGTGGATAAGGGTTGATTTTCCGCAGAAGGGAACGTGTACTTATGGAAATAAAGTGTCCTAAATGCAACAATTTCTTCGATCTGTCAGAGGATATTGCAAATCGTATCCGTGAACAGATCCGCACAAAGGAATTTGAAAAGGAACTCAACGCACGGCTTACAGAAGTTAAGAAAAATTACGAGGTTCAGCGTGAAAATGCTGTCAGCGAAGCTATTATCGCTGAACGTGAAAAATCGGAAAAGCTTCTTGAAGCCGAAAGAATCAAGGCTGAAAAACTCCAGCTTGATTTCGCTGAATTAAAGGCTCAGGCTGAGGCGGCTGAAAAAAATCACGAAAGCAGTATCCGTCTTGCGAAAATCGAATCTGCTCAGGAAGAACGTCTGAAATACGAAAAAATCCTTTCAGAAGCTAAAAATGAAGCTGATTCCCTTAAAGATGAAGCTCAGAAAGCCAGAAATGATCTCGCTCTGGCTGTGAAGCAGTCTGAAATCGACATTCAGCAGGCTATTATTGATACAAAATCTGAATATGATAAGAAAATTGCTTCCCTGAACTCCGACAAGGAAAACGCAGAACGTGAACGTGATTTCTACAAGGATTTCAAGGCGCGTCAGTCTACAAAAATGATAGGCGAATCCCTTGAACAGCACTGTGAAATCGAATTTAACAAAATCCGTATGGCAGCATTTCCTAATGCTGAATTTGGAAAGGATAATCTCGTTTCAAAATCCGGCTCAAAGGGCGACTATATTTTCAGAGAATACGACGAAAATGACGTTGAAATCATTAGTATCATGTTTGAAATGAAAAACGAAATGGATACAACGTCAACTAAAAAAACTAATGACCATTTTCTGAAAGAACTCGACAAGGACAGACGTGAAAAGAAATGCGAATATGCAGTTCTTGTAAGTCTGCTCGAAAACGATAACGATTATTATAATCAGGGGATCGTTGATATGTCGTACAAATATGAAAAAATGTACGTTATCCGTCCGCAGTTTTTCATTCCACTTATAACTCTGCTAAGGAATGCTGCACTCACAAATCTTTCTGCCAAACAAGAGCTTTTCCGTATGCAGCAGCAGGATATTGATCTTCAGAATTTTGAAGCTGCATTCGCTGATTTCAAGGATAAATTCGGGTATAATTACAATCAAGCGGCAAAACGCTTTGATGAGGCTATATCTGAAATCGACAAGACTATCGAACATCTTAACAAGGTAAAGGAAAGTCTCCTCAAATCAGGAAATCAGCTCCGGTTAGCCAATGAAAAGGTGGATAATGTCTCAGTAAGAAAGCTTACCAAAAACAGCCCATCCATCAGAGCTATGCTCGATGAAAAATAATTTCACTCTCGACATATCATTTCAAAGGTAGTCTATGTGGATAAGGAGCAACATTTTTCAACATAAAAATTATACTATATCCACAAATTTGTAAAAAACACTTGATTTTCAGCCTGCTTTAAGGTATTATAATATTGCACGAATATCGTGTATACGCTTTTCAGGGAGTTTTATTATGGTTGAATATGAACAGAAGCAGAATTATAACATTGATGATCTTATTGATATCGTGAGACTTCTCCGCAGTGAGGGCGGCTGTCCTTGGGATCGTGATCAGACTCATGAATCTATAAGAACAGATTTTCTCGAGGAAACCTGTGAGGTTATCGAGGCTATCGATCTCAAGGATACTGAGCTTCTCCGTGAAGAACTCGGCGATGTCCTCTTACAGGTCGTTTTCCACTGCAGAATCGAGGAGGAACTCAACTCCTTCAAATTCGAGGATATCTGCGATGGTATCTGCAAAAAGCTCATCATCCGTCATCCGCACGTTTTCGGCGAAGTGATCGCAGATGACACCGATCAGGTGCTCAAAAACTGGGACGCTATCAAAATGGAAACCAAAGGACAGACAAGCTATACTGACACCCTCAACAGCGTTGCAAAATCGCTGCCCGCTCTTATGAGAGCCCAGAAAGTCGGCAAGCGTGCTATGCGTGCCGGAATGGATTTCCGTTGCACTGACGATGCTATCGCTTGTATCGCCAACGAAAAGAAAGAACTCGATAATGCTGTTCTTTCCGGAGACAAGGCAAATATCGAGGAAGAACTCGGCGATCTGCTCTTTAGCTGCGTAAATGCAGCACGTCATCTTGGCATCGACGCTGAGCTTGCTCTTAAAGCCGCAACAGACAAGTTTATCAGACGTTTTGATGCAACAGAAAAGCTCGTTGTTGAAAACGGTCTCGATATGCCTCAGCTCTCTATTGAGGAGCTTGACGTTTACTGGGAAAAAGCAAAAAAACAGCTCTGAAAGCTGTAATAAAACCGTATTAAATTATTGGAGGAAATAAAAATGACAAAAGCAGAACTTATTAATTCTATCGCAGACAAAGCTAACTGCACAAAGAAAGACGCTGGATGTGCTCTTGAAGCAACTCTTGCAGCTATTCAGGAAGCTCTTGAAAATGGAGAGAAGGTTTCTATCACAGGCTTCGGTACATTCGAGATCCGTGAAAGAGGTGAAAAGAAGGGAATCAATCCCAGAACTAAGCAGCCCATGGTATGCCCTCCCTGCAAGACTCCTGCTTTCAAGCCCGGCAAGACTCTCAAGGACGCTGTAAATAAGTAATTCCGGTGGTTTACCCCGGAAGGAGGTAATATTCATTGAGATTGGATAAATACCTGAAAGTCACAAGGCTCATCAAGCGCAGAACTATCGCTAATGAAGCCTGTGACGCTGAAAAAATTGTCGTAAACGGCAAAGTTGCTCGTGCATCTTACGACGTAAAGGTCGGAGATATCATCGAAATTAATATGGGAAACCGTCCTCTTAAGGTCAAAGTTCTCAACGTTACCGAACACGCAACAAAAGAAAACGCCGCTGACAATTACACGGTTATAGAATGAAACAAGGCTGCATGGAATTCCATGCAGCCTCTTATTTTTATTTTGTGTTTGAAAGATTCCAACGTGATGTTGTAAGCTTTGCAGCCTTAGTGTTATCAAGCATATTGTTATTTTCAAGCTTGCCCAGATCAAGATAACGATAATTCGTCTTTTCGTCCTTATTTCCTCCGAGGATACCCTTAATCTTAGAAATAGCTCCTCCGGGATTCTTCTGAAGTACAGGTCCGAGACGATGATTCTCTCTCATGAAATTGATTATATCAGCACACGTTGTAAGATACTTGTCGCTTACGTTGTATACACCGGCATAGCTCATATCATCAGCATTCTTCACATAACAAAGTATAAAATCAACAAGGTTATGAACACAGCAAAGCTGGAATCCGTTTTGCCCCTGACCGATTACAAAGAGAGTGCCATCCTTCGGATTGGTGATTCTTGATACAAGATTCTCTGTGAAATCGTGTGTATATACAGGAGAGGATCTGATAATACAACACATTATATCCTTATGATGCTGCATTTCAGAGACAAGAGCCTTTTCTGATTCAAGCTTCATTATACCATAATTTGAAGCCGGCTTAAGCTCAGAATCCTCACGGATGGGTTCTCTTGTTTTCGGGAAAGAATAAACTCTATCTGTGCTGATAAGGATAATTTTCCCGACCTTTTCCGTCATTGCATAGCGATACATAAACTTATCGCAGTTTCTGCTTTCAATCATTTCCTTTTCAGTTACAATCGGTCCGAGGTCATTATCAACAGTACAGGCTGCGTGGATAAGAATATCCACCTTATTTTTCTCAAAAATCTCTGCATACCCATCTTTATCAGTAGGACTTGCCTGTACAAAAGAGTAATGAAGCTTACCCTCATTATAGAATCCTTGTTCACGGTCAACAGCTATGACTTCATACCCCTTTTTCAGGAGTCCAGAACAGATATGCTGGCCTATAAGACCGCACCCGCCTGTCACAACAACTGTATTCATTATCACAGCCTCCTTCCTTACTCAACTACATCATTGTATCATATTTTTTTTACTTTTTCAATGTTTTTAATAGTTTATTTACAATTTTCAGAATACTGCACAATTAATCTATTTCGCCGCTGTTCACCTTATCTATATACTTCTGTATAACAGGATTTGTAGAGTCATACGTTTCATTCCACGGTGTTCCTCTTGCTGTTTTTCTCAGATCGCTGTCGATTACTTCTCCGCAATCGGCAGAAACTCCCATTGAAATATCTATTACAGGATTCTTTTCAGCAAGCTTTTCCATGCTTTCCTTCATGTCCAACATTTCCTGAGTCCAGCCGTAGGAATCCACAAACATTGCTGTATCAGCAACGGCTCTTGCTTCTTCATTAAGCAGGATATAACGCTTGCAATCGAGATATTTTGCCACACCTTCCGGATTTGACGCTCCGTTGACGATACAATAAGCCTCCATTTTTGCAGGAAGATAATATTCGTCAGCTTCGGGATCCTTGGGCATAGGCACGAAGAAAACATCTTCTCCATACTTTTCCTTCCAGATTTCAGGAGTTGTATAGAGTTCATAAAGACCAACAGGATAAAACAGAAGCTTACCCTCACCGATGTAGTTCGGCTTTGCTTCCCAACCGTAATCACCGACACCGATAGCTATAAGATCCTTCTGATACATCTCATATATCCAGTTCTGAACACGTTCCATATCGGGATTTCCCAGATTATTTACAAGCTCGCCATTCTCAATGCTGATGGGCGGTACTCCGATAGTATTGATAAGACCGAATTCAAACCACCATCCGTCAATTCCAAAACGCTGATCTGACGTATCCACGAACTTTTCAAGAAGCTCCTGAAAGGTATCCCATGTCCACTCTCCGTTCTCATAAAGAACAGCCGGATCATCAAGACCTGCTTCCTGAATTGTTTTTCTGTTATAGAGTACAGCAATAGCGTCCGCAGAAGTCTGGACAATCGCAGTATAATGTTTATCATTCCACATAAGACTGTCGTTTACATCCTTGACATCCTTCCAAAGCGGAGATTCATAGTCGATGTAATCGTCAACAGGCATAAATAATTCACGGATTGCTCCCTTTGGAATAGCATCGCCATTTCCGGCATAAAAGAAGTCTATGCCCTCACCACTGCTTATAGCCTCAGCAAGCTTGTCATATCTCTGTTCATAGTCAACGTGATGATATTCGATGTTACCGCCATATATCTCCTGAAAGTAATACAGGTCGGAATGTGGGATAGGATCGCTCTCTCTTGGATTTATGTCCCAGTCTGACATCCACTTTATTGTCTTGTTTTCAAGTTCTCCATCAAGTACAATATCCTTTTCATTTTCCAATGCCTGAAGGAGTTTTTCTTCTCTTTCAGCCGGCATTGTAAAATCCTGTTTTTCGTTTTCCTTTGTTCCGTCTCCAGAACTTTTGTCGGATTTTCCGCATCCTGTTGCTGTAAATGTCATTGACGACATAAGCAGTGCGGCAAGAAAAATCTTGATTTTTTTCATTCTACCATACCTCTTTCTTCACATTTTGAGAGGAGGGGAATTTTTAGGGCTATACCGCTTTAAATTTTATATGCCAGTTCTGTAATAATTCATTCCTCTTTACATTGTGCCGAAAATGCACACATCCCCCTCATATTACAAAACTCACACTTCCCTGCCCTTTCATGGACAGGTACTTCTGAAATTCCAATCACTGCCGTTACCGACTTTGACGGAATCATTATATTTTCCGGTGTTACCGTAAGGCCTATTCTTCGTTGAGCATTCAGAGCTTTTACCAACTCCTCCTGTACCGATATCGGTAAATCACCGTATCCGGGACTAAACCGCCATGTTCTGTATGAGGCTTTTACTTCCCGAAAAATTTCTTCTTCTGCCTTATCGCAGAACTGTTCGATCAGCGAACTGCAAACGCAGTCCATTGCAAGGGCTTCTGCCATATCAGAAACCTCTGCTTTTCGTATAAGCTTGTCAGCCTCAGCTGAAAGAGTTGCCGCAAAGACAACTGCTTTTCCGCACCTTTCAAGGTGCTTTTTTATATCATCTCCTGGCAGAAAAATTCCGCAGTCTGGAAGTCTTACTCCTTCACTGAGAATCTCCACGCCGCTGACACGATAGACATACTTAGGAACAACCGTCATTCGTACTGTAACGTCAGTTTCTTCTATGAGCCTCCGGATATTCCCGTCCGGATCTCCCTTTACTCCCATATAGCGTGCTGCTTCGCCGACAGAAACAGGCTCCAGAACAATCATGAACGTATAATTCCAAGAACTGCTTCGCTTATCTTCCGTGCAACGTAAGCATTATTCATTGTATAAAGATGAATTCCGTCAACACCATTTGCCACGAGATCTACAATCTGATTTACAGCGTAAGCGATTCCGGCGTCACGAAGTGCCTCGGGATTATGCTCGTATTTTTGCATGATCCTTACAAATTTATTCGGCAGACTTGCACCACAGGTTGTAACCATACGCTCAATCTGATTCTTATTTACGACCGGCATAATTCCGGCTTCAAGCGGAACATTTATACCAGCGATAGCTGCTTTTTCACGGAAGGAGTAAAAGTGATCGTTATCAAAGAAAAGCTGTGTTATAAGGTGATCTGCACCCGCTTCGACCTTTTTGCGGAGATTGATGATATCATCCACAAGGCTGTCAGAATCGGGATGTCCCTCTGGATAGCAGGCTCCGGCGATATCAAAATCGCCCTTTGACTTTATAAATGTGATGAGATCACTTGCGTGAAGAAAGTCAGTTTTCGGCGGTATATCCGGATTAATATCGCCCCTGAGTGCGAGGATATTTTCGATTCCCCTCTCCTTGATCTCATCAAGTGTTGCTGAAATTTCTTCCTTAGTGTTGTTGATACAAGGAAGGTGAATTACCGGAGTAATTCCCATTTCCTTGATTCTGGACGCAATATCACACGCAAAGCCGCCGTTTCCGCTTCCTCCGGCACTAAAAGTTACACTTATAAAATCAGGTTCAAGTCCCTTCATTTCGTCAAGAGTCTTGTAGATAACATCAACACCGCTTGTTTTTTTAGGCGGAAAAATCTCGAATGAAAAGACTGTTTTCTCCTTAAAAAGCTCTTTAATACGCATATTCCCTCATTTCAGTCAATCGACCAGTCGATCTCCGTCATACCATTTGAACGAAGAAATTCATTTGCCTGTGAAAAATGTCTGCACCCGAAAAATCCGTTATACGCTGAAAGCGGACTCGGATGTGCCGCCTTTAGCACCAGATGTGTAGGATTTGTTATAAATTGCTGCTTTGCTTTCGCATCACTTCCCCAGAGCATGAAAACCATCGGTTTTTCTCGCTTATTTAGAAGCTTTATCACGTCTGTTGTGAATTCCTCCCAGCCCAGTCCCCTGTGACTTCTTGCCTGATTCGCACGGACGGTCAATACGGAATTCAGAAGCAATACGCCTTCCTCAGCCCATTTTACGAGTTCTCCATGCTTTCCGAGATTATTTATTCCGAGATCATCCCGTATTTCCTTAAATATATTCACAAGAGACGGCGGCGGTGCAATTCCACGACAGACGGAAAAACTAAGCCCGTGTGCCTGTCCCTCGCCATGATAGGGATCCTGTCCAATTATCACGCACTTCACATTATTATATGGTGTATACTTCATCGCATTGAAGATATCATACATTCCCGGATAAATCCTCTGTGTGCGGTACTCATTTATAAGCTTTTGCCGAAGTGAAAGGTAGTATTCCTTTGTAAACTCATCCCTGAGAAGCTCATCCCAGTCGTTATTGAAATTCACCATTTTAATTATAAACCGTATCCTCGTAATATTTGAACTTTACAAGTGTATTTTTCTTGTATGTGAGGGATCCCTGCTGGTTGAACGGAACCTTCTCATAAGCTTCAGGCGAGCACTCTATAACAACGTTTCTGCCCTTTCGGGTAACGAAAATAAGCTCATAGCGTGCATCCTTGATTTCAACCTTGCCGGTGCTTTCGATGATACGAAGTCGGTCATCACATTTTCTGATGAGCGTTGCCATTTCAACAACAGGTCCGGACGACTTTTTCTGATTATTATCTCTGTTTTCAGAGGCAGTTCTGACTGTGGTCTGACGACGGCCTGCATCATATCCGCCGCTGCTCTGACCATCAAGAAAAACAGAGAGAAATCTACGGAATGTACTTTTACCGCTGAAAAGCAGGATTACCACAAGTAGAATTACAATTATTCCGGCAAGAAGAATCAACAGATTTTTAAGCTGTTCTGACATTTTAACAGTCCTTTCTGTTTGAATATTTATTTAAATATGTACTGATTACTCAATTCCGTTAGGATTAAGCTTTGTGAAGTTCCAGCTATCGGCACACATCTCGTTTATATCCGACTTTGCTTCCCAGCCGAAAAGATTCTTTGCCTTTGAAGCGTCGGCAAAGCAGGTTGCAATGTCGCCAGATCGTCTCGGAGCAATACGCTTGTTTATCGGACTTCCACACGCTTTTTCGTATGCAGAAACAACCTCAAGTACACTGGAGCCATTTCCTGTTCCGAGATTTACAGCCTCAAATCCTGTATTTTTTTCTGCGTATTCAATAGCACATACATGACCAGCCGCAAGATCTACAACGTGGATGTAATCTCTCACGCCAGTACCGTCAGGAGTATCGTAGTCATCACCGAAAACACTAAGTTGCTGGAGTTTTCCAGCTGCCACCTGTGCAATGTACGGCACAAGATTGTTCGGAATTCCATTGGGATCCTCGCCGATAAGTCCGCTTTTGTGGGCACCGATGGGATTGAAATATCTCAACGCAACAACGCTCATTTCCTTGTCAGAAACACAGCAATCCCTGAGAATCTGCTCGATCATAACCTTTGTATAGCCGTATGGGTTCGTCGCAGATGTCGGCATATCCTCTGTATAAGGTGCTTCGTTATTCATGCCATAAACCGTAGCAGACGAAGAAAATACTATTCTTTTACAGCCATTCTCACGCATAACACGAAGAAGCACAAGTGTTCCATAAATATTATTCGTATAGTATTCAAGAGGCTTCTGAACAGATTCGCCTACCGCCTTCAGTCCGGCAAAGTGTATTACAGCACTTATATCATTTTCCTTGAATATTTCTGTCATTTTATCGTAATCACATATATCAGCCTGATAAAAGCCTATCTTTTTCCCGCTGATTTTTTCAATTCTGTCAACTGCTGCTGCCTTTGAATTTGAAAGATTATCTACAACAACAATTTCGTAGTTATTTGCTAAAAGTTCAACGCAGGTATGGCTGCCTATAAAGCCAGTACCACCAGTAACAAGGATCTTTGACATTTTTATATCCTCCATTGTGTTATATATTATTATTATAATATATTTTCTGAATTTTTGCAAGATATATTTGCAATTTTCTTGAAAATATGTTATACTTTCTATATTATTTGTTGAGGAGGATTTTTAATGCAGAGGATTCTCGGCTATATGAGAAAAGCAATTCAGGAATACAATCTTATTAAGGACGGCGACCGAATTTGTGTTGGAGTTTCCGGTGGCAAAGATAGTCTCGTTATGCTTTACGGACTTCATCTCTTACAGAGGTTTATAAACATAGATTACACAATAACCGGAGTTACGCTTGATCCCGGATTCAAAGGCGTAAGTGCCGATTATTCGCCGATCGCAGATTTCTGCCATGAGAAAGGAATCGAATATAAAGTTATAAAAACGCAGATTGCTGAGATAGTTTTTGACGTGCGGAAAGAAACAAATCCATGCAGTCTTTGTGCAAGAATGCGCAGAGGAGCTCTCCATGACGCAACTGTTGCTCTTGGATGCAATAAAATCGCTCTTGGGCATAACTACGACGACGCTGTTGAGACTTTCATCATGAATCTCTTTACTGAGGGAAGAATCGGATGTTTTTCGCCAATGTCCTACCTTGAACGTAAAGACATCCACATGATAAGACCGCTTCTGTATGCTCCAGAAAAAGATATAAAAAGAGCCGCTGTTAAAAATGAACTCCCCATAGTCAAATCTGTCTGTCCGGCTGATGGCCACACAAACAGACAGAGGACTAAAGATTTTCTTGCAGAAGCCGACAAAACCTACGAAGGAATTAAAAACCGGATTTTCGGTGCAATGCAGCGTTTTGACCTTGACGGCTGGGGTCCTGATAAATAAAAAAATCCTCTCCTTACGGAGAGGATTTTATTTTAACAGTTAATTAAGGACTAATTAATTAGTCTTCCTTCTTTCTGAGAACAAATGCAGTTCCGATTGCAACTGCGAGACCAGCTGTTGCAATACCTACGCCAGCAACACCTGTCTTCGGAGGATCCTGCTTCTTAGTTGTTGTAGCCTTGGGCTTAGCTGTTGTCTTAGCCTTAGTTGTTGTTGTTGTCTTCTTACCTGTTGTTGTAGTTGTTGTATCTATTGCTGCACCTGTTGTTGTAGTTGTTGTTGTAGTTGTTGATGATGTTGATGATGATGTTGCCTCAGGCTGAATCTTGATGTAGCCGTTTGTGATACCCTGTGTGAATACATAAGCTTCCATCAGCATACAAGCTTCGCTATCATACTTGAGACCTGTGAACTGGTCCATTGTGTTACCAGGGTTCTGATATCTGATACCGATAGGATAAAGATCGCCAGCCTTTGCGTTATCAGGAATTCTGAAGTTGATTGAGAACATAGAACCTGTTGAGTTAGCTTCCATGTCGCACATACCTGTTACAGTGAGGTAACCCTTATCAAGGTTGGAAACATCTTCACCAAAGCTGAATTCACTGAAAGCATCCTGTCTCTTAACGTACTTTAAGCCACTCTTTTCAACTGTAAGACGTGTATCCCAGATTGGGTGGAGACCGAATGTACTAATCTTTAACTCTTCACCAGCAAGGTTGAAGTTTACAGTCTGAACAGGGTTAGCCTTTGCCTGCTCGAGAGTAAGATCAATCTTGTCAATTGTGATATTAAGCTTTGTTTCAGCGTTTGCAGCCTCTGCAGCTGTAATTTTTGTGTTAGGGCTTGTTGAATAGAAATCAACATAAGCTGCTTCCTTGTTGTCCTGAAGATCGCAAGGATTGCTGAGTGTTTCAGCGGAAGCAAACATAGATGTAGTAGAAACAGCTACTGCAGATACTGCGAGTGCTGAGAATACTCTCTTAAGTGTATTCTTGTTCATTGTTTTTCATTTCCTTTCAGTCATTTTATAATATTTTTTGATCTGCCGCCGTTTAAAGCGGCAGATCTTATAAACTTTAATTATGCTTCTTCGCTGCCCATTACAGCTTTCCAAAGCTCAATTTCTGAACCCTGGAATGAACCACTGAGGAGTGTAGCAGCCTTCAGTACATATGTAGCATCTGTACCAATGATAGCTCTTTCAGCCTTTTTAGCCTTCCAGTTGTCGGTGATATTGCAGTCAACATCTCCGAGGAATGCAGCAAAATGATCAAGTACACTTGCAGGATCCTTAGTCATTGTTTCTCTTGTGAAGAGAACTGAATTAGGATCAACAGCTCCAACAGTAGCATTGATCTTTGTATAAGCGATCAACATATATGTTGCGTCAGAAGGTGAAAGAATGTTATCGAGTGTAACGTCACCCTTCTTACCGATGTAAGCTTCAGCTGTAATAGCATTGCCTTCATTATCTAAGAGTGCCTTACCATTGTATGAGAGTGGCACATCATAACGGAATGTAAGATTTTCAACATCAAATGTGTTTGCAGGCGTAGCTGTTCCGAAGTCAACCTTTCCTGTGATATCAGTTTCATCTGAACCTTCACTCACAACGATCTTGTTTCCTTCTACATCGAGAATATCCTCGCCTTTTTCATTAACAGCGATCATCTCATAAACTTCTACAAGTTTAGCTTCACCAAGCTGTGCTGTATTGAAGCTTTCTTCGTAGCTGAAATAGAATCCGTACTCAGAATCTACTTCTGCGTATGTCTTAACTATTTCCTTACGAACATCTGTAACAATAGTAGTTGTTGTTGTTATTGAGTGAGGAGGTGTAGTAGTTGTTGTATAAATTGTTGTAGTAGTTGTTGTGCCGTCTATATCACCAGATGATGTTGTAGTAGTTGTTGTGCCGTCTATATCACCAGATGATGTTGTAGTAGTTGTTGTGCCGTCTATATCACCAGATGATGTTGTAGTAGTAGTTGTTTTGTCTGTATCGCCAGATGTAGTAGTAGTTGTTGTTGTTGTTGTGTCTGTATCGCCAGATGTAGTAGTAGTAGTAGTTGTTGTTGTG